>JAQBQI010000056.1 GCA_028287085.1 Myxococcaceae bacterium | reverse complement strand
GTTCCTCGACGACGTGACGCCCGCCGCGCGCACCGCCATGCAGCGGGGGCGCCTGGTGATGGCCGACGCCTTGCCGTCGCTCGCGACGCGCGACGACGGCAACGACGGCCTCGCGACGGCCGCCGAGTTGCTCACGATGAACCTGCGCGGCACGAGGCTGGTGGTGCTGTCGGCCTGCGAGACCGCGCGCGGGAGCGCCGACGCCGGGCAGGGGGTGTTCGGGTTGCGGCGGGCGTTCCTGCTGGCGGGCGCCGAGGCGCTGGTCACGACGCAGTGGAACGTGGACGAGCGCGCCGGCACCGTCTTTACCATCGCCTTATTCGAGGGACTGCGCGCGGGGCTGCGCAGCGCCGATGCGGTCACCCGGGCCATCCGAGTGGTGCGCGAGCGCGACCCCGACCCCTTCGCCTGGGCGCCCTTTGTCCTCGTCGGCCGCGACGACGCCATCGATTGGGACGCGGAACTGACGACGCCACCCGCCCCACCGTCGGCGAGTAGCGCCCGAACGCACGCCCTTCGGAACGACAGGACCCTCGCGACGCGGATGGATCCCATTCAGTCTCCCGCGCCGTGATCGGTCTGCCCGGAGCCGGCGTTTGATCGCCGAAGACGTGCTGAACGCGGCGGTTGCCGGGCTACCTCACGCGGTATGGTCCAGGAGGCAATGGCGCTTACTGAACAGGGGCCTCCACCTCGGGAGATCGCCCTCGGCATCCGGCCCATCCGGGGTGGGCACGAGCCCCCTGGAAGCTCGCCAGGTGGTCTCGTGCGATGGGGCGGTGTCCCGTTGCAAGCGCACCTGGGTATCCGTGCGGCCAGCGCCCCGATGACAGCTACGCGCTCTACCATGTCGAACTCCCCGCACGTAGACACACACCCTCCTCGACTCACGGAAAGGCACACAGATGAAACTTCGCACCATGCCTCTGTTGCGCGCTCTCTTGATCGTCGGGTCTCTGGCTCGAGCAGACCCCAGCACGGGTCGAGGTCCCGCAACGACCGACCCGGTGCTGCTGAACCGGCTGGTTGTGGCGCTGCTCGACGCGGAGCGATATCAGGAAGCCCTTCTGCTCGCGGAACAGGCCCTACGCATCCGCGAGAGCACCCTCGGCCCGAATGATATCCATGTGGCCGAGAGTCTCGAGGGCGTCGCCTCAGCCCTCGATGGGCTCGACCAGTACGCCCAGGCGGTTCCACTGCATGAGCGCGCTGTGAGCATCCTGGAGGCGAACCTCGGTCCCCGTGACCCCATTGTGGCCACCGCGCTCAACAACCTCGCCGAGACGTTCCGCGAGATGGGACGGTACGAGCGTGCCGTTCCCATGCACGAGCGCGCCCTGCGCATCCGCGAAGCCCGTCTCGGCCGCAACGATCCTGACGTGGCCAATAGCCTCAGCAACCTCGCACTGACGTTGCGCGAGATGGGGCAGTACGAGCGGGCGGCGCCGCTCTACGAGAGGGCGCTGCGCATTCAGGAGGCTACGCTGGGGGCCAACGACCCCGAGCTGGCCACGACCGAGTGCAACCTCGCGGCGTTGTTCTATGCGATGGGGCAGCTGGAGCGTTCCATCGCCCTGTATTCAAGCGCCTTGCGCATCCGCGAGACGTCCCTGGGGGGCAACCACCCCGACGTTGCCCACAGTCTCAGCGGCCTCGCCCTGCCGCTTTGGCGGCTTGGCCAGCACGACCGCGCCATCCCGCTGGTGGAGCGCGCCCTGCGCATCCGCGAAGCGGCCCTCGGTCCCCACCATCGCGACGTGGCGCTGAGCCTCAACAACCTCGCGACGCTCTTCGTCGAGACGGGTCGGTTCGAGAGCGCCATTCCCCTGTTGGAGCGCGCCCTGCGCATCCGAGAGGCGGCCCTCGGTCCCGATCATCCTGACGTGGCGCAGACTCTCAACAACCTTGCCATGGCGCTCGCCGCGACGGGTCGGTACCAGCCAGCCATTCCCTTGCTCGAACGCGCGTTGCGCGTACAGGAAGGCTCGCTCGGCCCCACCCACCCCGACATCCCCGACGTCCTGAACAACCTTGCCATCGCCTTCCGCGCGACGGGTCGGTCCGAGCGTGTGGTCGCCCTACAGGAGCGGGCGCTACGCATCGATGCGCAGCGGATCCAGGGGATCGCAGCCCACCAGCGGGATGAGGGGCTCCAGCAGTTCCTCGCCGGCCTTCGTGGTAGCGCGGACGCGCTGGTGTCCTTCGCGGCGGAGCGCCCCGGCGACCTCAGCGCCCGCCAACTCGCCTTGCAGGGTACGCTTCTCTTCAAGGCGCGCGACGAGGAGGAGGCGATCGCCGTCCTCAACGTGTTGCGCCGCTCCGCCACCCCTGCCGACCGGACCCTGCTCAGCGAGTGGTCGTCGTTGCAGCAGCGCGTCGCCAATCTTGGTTCGGGCGGGACGCCTCACGGTGCTGCCGGGCGCCTCGAATCTCAACTTCAGGCAGTCGAGGAGCGCCTCTCCCGCCGCAGCAGTGCGTTGCAGGAAAGGCGTGGCCTGGCCGACATCGACGGTCTGTTGCCTCGTCTGGCCCGGCACCTCGACGCGGATGCCGCGATGGTCGAGCTTGTCGGTTTCCGTCCCTTGGACGCGCTCGGGCATCGCATGTCGGAGCGTTGGGGCGCCGAGCACTACGCGGCGTTTGTGCTGCATCCCGACGGCAGCCACGCGATGGTCGACCTGGGAGAGGCAGGACCACTGAACGAGCTCGCGCAACAGCTCACCGCTCTCGTCAGCGACGCTCACCGCACGCCCGAGGCGATCGCCCGGGCGGGGCAGGCGCTGGAGCAGCGGCTCTTCGCGCCTATCGCCCCGCTCCTGCGCCCGGGTACCCATCGGCTGCTCTTGGCGCCCGACGGCCCGCTGCACCTGGCGCCGCTGCACCTGATGCACGACGGACGGCGCTGGCTGCTCGACCGCTACACCGTGAGCTACGTCACCAGCGGCCGCGACCTCCTCCGCGAGCGCTCTCCCCTGGACACCCCCGGCGAACCGGTGG
>JAQBQI010000055.1 GCA_028287085.1 Myxococcaceae bacterium | reverse complement strand
CCACCGGTTCGCCGGGGGTGTCCAGGGGAGAGCGCTCGCGGAGGAGGTCGCGGCCGCTGGTGACGTAGCTCACGGTGTAGCGGTCGAGCAGCCAGCGCCGTCCGTCGTGCATCAGGTGCAGCGGCGCTAGGTGCAGCGGGCCGTCGGGTGCGAGAAGCAGCCGATGGGTGCCTGGATGCAGCAGCGGAGCGATGGGCGCGAAGAGCCGTTGCTCCAGCTCCTGCCCCGCCCGGGCGATCGCCTCAGGCGTGCAGTGGACGTCGCTGATGAGAGCAGTAAGCTGTTGGGCGAGGGCGTTGAGCGGTGCAGCCTCGCCAAGGTCAGCCATCTCACAGGTACCGTCGGAGTGCAGTACGAACGCCGCATAGTGTTCGGCACCCCAGCGCTCGTGCTCGGTGCGAGAGCGAGCGTCGAGGGGCCGGAAGCCGACCAGCTCCACGAGGGCAGCGTCGGCGCCAAGGTGCCGCGCCAGCCGGGGCAGCAGCGCGTCGAGGTCGCCGAGTTCGTGACGCTCGCGCAGAGCACTGCTGCGGCGCGCGAGGCGCTCCTCGACTGCCCGGAGGTCGTCTTGAAGGCGCCCACGCTCCAACAGTGAAACGCTGCGGATGTCAGCACTCGCAGTGCGCTGCTGCGCCGCCGACCACTCAGCGAGCAGGACGCGATCCTCGGGGCCCGTCGACCGTCGGAGCGTGGCGAGGACTGCGATAGCTTCCTCCTCACCGCGGGCCTTGAACAGAAGCGTGACCTGGAAGGCCAGTCGCCGCACGTGCTCGTCGTCGCGATGCTCGACGGCAAGTGTAAGCAGCGAATCGGCGTTCCCCTTCGAGCCGGCGAGGAAGTGCTGGAGCCGCTCCTCCTGCTGATGGGACGCGATCCTCTGGATGTTGATGGCCAGGACGCTGAGCGCGCGCTCGTGCAGCGACACCGATCGGTCGTATTGACCCATCGCTTGGAGCACCAACGCGAGATTGTTGAGGCTAGTGGCCACGTAGAAATGGGTGGGTCCGAGCGCTGCTTCGCAGATATGCAGCGCGCGCTCGTACAGCGAAACCGCGCTCTCGTATCGACCCATCGAGTAGAGCACCACAGCGAGGTTGTTCAGGCTCAGGGCGACGTCGGAGTGGTTGGGGTCGAGCGCTGACTCACGGATACGCAGCGCGCGCTCATACAGCGGCAGCGCGCGGTCGTACTGACCCATCAGGACGAACACCAACGCGAGGCTGTTGAGGCTGGCGGCTACCTCAAGATGGTCGGGTCCGAGCGCCGCCTCGCCGATGCGCAGCGCGCGCTCGCTCAGCGGCACCGCACGTTCGTACTGACCCCTTGCCCGAAACACCGCGGCGAGGCTGTTGAGGCTCTGGGCGACGTCGGGGTGGTCGGGGCCCAGCGCTGCCTCGCGGATCCGGAGGGCACGCTCGTGCAACGGCATGGCGCGGTCGTACTGACCCATCGAAACGAACACGTCGGCGAGGTTGCTCAGGCTGTTGGCCACGTCGGGGTGGTCGGGGCCCAGCGCTGCCTCGCGAATGCGCAGCGCGCGCTCCAACAGGGGAATGGCGCTCTCGAACCGACTCGTCGAGACGAACACGCACGCGAGGTTGTTGAGGCTGGCCGCCACGTCGGGGTGGTTGGGACCGAACACCGACTCGCGGATGCGCAACGCGCGCTCGTGCAAGGGCACCGCTCGATCGTATTGACCCATTGCGTCGAACACCTCGGCGAGGTTGTTGAGGCTGGTAGCTACGTCGGGGTGTGTGGGACCGAGCGCCGCCTCGCGGATGCGCAACGCGCGCTCGTGGAGGGGGAGGGCGCGCGGGTACTCGCCCATCGCACGGAACACTGCCGCGATGTTGTTGAGGCTGGCGGCTACGTCGGGGTGGTTGGGGCCCAGCGCTGACTCGCGGATGCGCAGCGCGCGCTCGTGTAGGGAAAGGGCACGCTCGTACTCGCTCCTCGCACGGAACACCTCGGCGAGGTTGTTCAGGCCTTGGGCCACTGCGGGGTGATTGGGGCCGAGCACCGACTCCAGGATGCTCAGAGCGCGCTCATTTATGGCTCTTGCGCGTTCGTATTGGCTCCTCATGCGCAACACCATGGCGAGGTTGAGCAGGCTGACGGCAACGTTGGGGTGGTTGGGGCCGAGCGTCGCTTCGCGCAGCCGGACAGCTTCCTCTGCGAGCGGGAGCGCCTCCCTGAATCGCCCGGAGCCCAGGAGTCGCAGGACCGTAGCGTTCAGTTCAGTCGCTCGATCGGCCCCGGCGGTGGTCGGGACGGGGGTGGGGTTCGCCTGTGAGAAGGTGACGATGAGGATCAGGCCGACTGAGAGTAGCAGTGGCGTTCGACGCATGGAGAGATCGCCTGTTGTTGAGATGGCGGACGTGAATGGATCGGAACAGACTCGCGAATGGGAGGCGGTATCGGCTCTCGGGCTGTCCGGCGGGGGGAGCACCACCGTTGCCGCACATCTCGGGCTGTTCGATGCTCCCTTGACGCTGTGAGCATTTGTTGGCCACCAGCTGGCAGCGGTCAGGGCACATTGCCGCCGCGTTCGGCGTGGACATGGCCGTGGGATCAACGCCAGGAGGACCTTGTTGTTGAGCAGCGCGCCGTCCAGATCGACGGGGGTGCCCGACGTCGCGGGCGCAGGCGCAGCTGTCGGGGGTGAACGACGACTCGCTCACGCCGAGCCAAGCACCAACACCGCGACCGTCATGTTCGACCACCTGCGCACAGTCGCTCGCTCCCATCCTCCTCTCACTACGGTGGCTGTCCCGATTCATGGAACATGAGCGTGTTGAATTCGCTCGCCGGGAGCAAGCGACTCTGATGTCCGTACCGCGGTCGTCGCATGGTCGTGCGTTGCCGTGGGCGAAGCGGGTTGCTGCAACGGCGTCGCATCCCAATCGATGGCGTCGTCGCGGCCGACGAGGACGAAGGGGGCCCAGGCGAAGGGGTCGGGGTCCCGCTCGCGCACGAGGCGCATGGCGCGGGCGACGGCGTCGGCGCTGCGCATCCCCGCGCGCAGCCCCTCATACAGGGCGATGGTGAAGACGGCGCCGGCGCGCTCGTCGACGTTCCACTGCGTCGTGACCAGCGCCTCGGTGCCCGCGAGCAGGAACGCACGCCTCAATCCGAACACGCCCTGACCCGCATCGGTGCTCCCTCGCGCGGTCTCACACGCCGACAGCACCACAAGGCGGGTGCCGCGCAGGTTGGTCGTGAGCAACTCGGCGGCGGTGGCGAGGCCGTCGTCGCCGCCGTGCGTCGCGAGCGACGGCAAGGCGTCGGCCATCACCAGGCGGCCCCGCTGCATGGCGGTGCCAGCGGCCTCGCCGAGGAACTGCCCGTGCGCGGCGATGTGCAGCACGCGCGGCGCCGAGACGTTTCGTAGCGCCGCCTCGGTGGCCGCCTCGTCGCGCAGCACGCGGATGCCTGGGACCAGCCGCGGGAGCAGGTCCGCTTGCGTGGTCAGCCCGGGGAGGTTCCACGAAGGATCGGTGTAGCGGGTGACCGCGAGCGCCACCGGTTCGCCGGGGGTGTCCAGGGGAGAGCGCTCGCGGAGGAGGTCGCGGCCGCTGGTGACGTAGCTCACGGTGTAGCGGTCGAGCAGCCAGCGCCGTCCGTCG
>JAQBQI010000049.1 GCA_028287085.1 Myxococcaceae bacterium | reverse complement strand
CGGCCCGGCGGCCCGCGCGGCCCCACGCGTAGAGCTGCCAGGCGAGGGCGGCGAGGGTGAGGGCGCCGAGGCCCGCGCCGGCCACGCGCTTCCACGGCACGGCGGGCGTGGCGCGGGTCGGGCGGGCGCGGTCGAGCACGCGGGGGGAGATCGTGTCGTGGCGGCGGCGCTGCTCGATGAAGCGCCACAGCTTGCGGGCGATGTCGGCCTGCATGCCGAGGTCGAAGTCGACCACGTAGTGGCGCCACCGCATGCGCAGCGCCTCGACGACGGCGTCGACCTCGGCGAGCACCCCGGTGCGCACCATCGGAACCTCGCCCGCCGGGGGCGTCGGGTCGAAGGTGACCCAGCCCTCGGTGGCGTCCCAGGCCTCGACCCACGAGTGCGCGTCGCCCTGGCGCACGGCGTAGAAGCGGCCGTAGCGGTTGAAGGTTCCGCCGAGGAAGCCGGTGACGTTGCGGGTCGGGATGCCCACCGTGCGGAGCATCACCGCCATCGCCGTCGAGAAGTACTCGCAGTGCCCCGCGTGGGTGCGGAAGAGGAAGTCCTCGAGCGGCTTGTCGGCGCCGCCGCTCTCGAGCTCGAGGGTGTAGCGCCAGCGCGAGAGGTAGCGCTCGACGGCGCGCGCGCGGCCGAGGGCGGTGGTCTCCGCGCCGACGACGCGCAGGGTGAGCTCGCGCACCCGCGGCGAGAGGTCGGACGGCAGCTGGAGGTAGCGCCCGTTGAAGGCGTCGCGGCGCTCCTCGAGGCGGCGGTGGCCCGCGGTGCGCGTCGGCGCGGCCCCGAGGAAGGTCGTGTACACGAGCCCGATGCCGTCGTTGCTGCTGTAGCGGACGCCGTCGTCGTGGTCGACGGTGAGGTCGGCGTAGCGGGGGAAGCCGCCCTCGAAGCGCGCCTCGATGCGAAAGCCCACCGCCCCCTCGAGCACCGGAACGACCGGCGGTTCGAGCGGGTCGAGCACGATGCGCACGGGCACGTCGCGGTCGGGCTCGGGCACGCGCGTGAGGGCGTAGAGGTCGCCCTCGCGGTCGACGCGCTGGTGGTCGCCGCCGACGTTGGGGCGGCGCGACCACGAGTTGTGGTTGTACGTGTCGAAGGTCGTCCCGCGCAGGCGGAAGGTGCGGATCAGCGGCGGGTCTTCGGGCAGGTTGGGGGGCTGCACCCGCAGCACGATGGTCTGGTCGCTGCGGATGGTGCCGTGCCCGGAGAGGTCGACGCTGGTGCCGAAGCCGGCCATCACGGTGTCGGAGCGCGAGCGCACCGTCAGGATGCCGAGCCCGATGCGCGGGAAGAGCACGAAGATCACGGCCGTGAGCAGGAAGATCGGCACCGCGAGCACCGACGAGCCCGCGAGCAGCCCGGCGCCCACGACGCGCCGCGAGCGGAGGATGCGCGCCACGTCGATGGGCACGCCCGCCCGGCCCGCGCGCGCGTCGGCGAGGTAGTTGCCCTCGATCTCGCGGCGGAGGTGTCCGAGCGTCATCGCCCACGGGGTCGCGATGACGAAGCCCACGAAGCAGAGGGCGTACGAGAGCCCGCCGCCCAGCACCGTCGCCGCGATGAGCTGGAGGATCGCGAGGAGGGTGATCTGCTGGTAGTCGCGCGCCGTGCGCCGGTTGGCGAGGCGGTTGACCTGGAGCAGCGCCGCGAACTCCACGATGGTCAGCAGCGCCTCGGCGCCGAAGAACAGCGCGCGCGTAATCTGGAGGGAGAGGGCGAGGACGAGGGCGATGTTCCAGGCGCGGCCGTAGCGCTCGGACTGGAGGAGGTCGCCCTCGACGAACCAGCTCGCGAACACGCCGACGGCGGTGAGGGCGAGGCTGAGCACCGGCATCTCGCCGCCGGCGCCGAGGGCCACGAGCCCCAGCACCGCCAGCGTGAACACCGCGAACTTGTGTACCTGCGAGAACCTCACGCGCCCTTCCCCTTCCGCCGCTGCTGCTCGAGCTCGGCCTCGTCGGGCATCGCGGGCTCCGGGGGCAGCCGCGCGAGGAAGGTCAGCACCCGGTCGGCCGCCCCCGACGAGGGCCGCGCCTGCAGCGACCCCGCCCCCTCGAAGGGCGCCACCTGCGCCACGAGGTGCACCGACGCGCCGCCCTTCAGCGCGTCGAGCGCCGCGCCCGCCGCCCGCCGGATCTCGTCCTCCACCCGCAGCATCGCGGCCCGCCGCTGCGGCTCGTCGTCGCCGTCGACCACCCGGTTGGCCACCTCGATGCGCACCGCGCGCGCCCCCTCGCGCCGCCGCTCGCGCGCCACCAGCTTGCCCGCCGCCGCCGTCTTCGCCCAGTGGATGTCGCGCACCGGGTCGCCGTCGGCCAGCTCGCGCACGCCGTCGACCTCGCCGTGCCCGCGCTCCTCGCGGGTCACCTGCTCGCCCGCCACCACCGTGGGCGTGCGGTCGGAGCGCGACCGCAGCGGCGACGGGTACACCAGCTGCTCCTCGCGCATGTCGACCTCGCGCCACTTCTCGAAGAGCCCGAAGGGGAAGCGCGTCGCCACCCGCAGCGCCAGGTACTGCTCGGTGCCCCGCACCGGCGCGACGCGCCGGTAGGCGGCCGTCTGCCGCGCCCCCGCGCTCACCTTCAGGAAGTAGCAGCGCTTGTCGGTGCGGCGGTTCTCCAGCCGGTCTTCGACCTCGATGGAGTAGCTCGGCGCGTAGCGCTTGGTGTTGTGCACCTCGATCTCGACCAGCGCCGGCGTGCCCGCGTAGGCCCGCCGCGGCAGCCGCCGGCGAAACTCCAGCCCCCGCAGCGCGATCTCCGACAGCACCCCGCTCAGGATCACCAGCGATAGCAGCAGGCCCAGCACCAGGTAGAGCAGGTTGTTGCCGGTGTTCACCGCGGCGAGGCCCACCCCGAAGGTGATGCCCACGAAGACCTTACCCTCCCGCGTAAAGCGCAGCCG
>JAQBQI010000042.1 GCA_028287085.1 Myxococcaceae bacterium | reverse complement strand
CGGCCCGGCGGGGTCGGGCGGCGCGCACGCGGCGACGATCGCCCCGAACAGCAGGGGCAGCGCGGGCGGAGCGTATCGCTGGGTCGGGGGCATCGCGCGGGGATGGTCGTACGCCGCGACCGCCGCGCGCAACGTGCGCCCGCGAGGCCCGTGCGGCGCGCCGCCTTGCGGTGCAGGGGCCCGGCCCTACGATCGCGCCGGAGCGCCGGCAGGGGTCCGCGGTCCCGCGGCGGGGGCGCCGACGGGCGAGCCGCCGTCCCGGGCACTCCGCGAGGAGCGGACCATGTTCAATACACAGGGCGGTGCTCGGGCGAGGGCTTCGGGGGGCGCGGTCGCGAGGGCCCGCGCGCGGGTCGGGCTGGCGTTGCTGCGTGCGATGCTGCTGGTCTTGGCGGCGGGGGGTTGCGCGGTCGAGGAGGCGGCGGCCACCGGGACCGCGGCGCAGCCCTCGGTGGTGCGCACCGACAACGGGTGGGCGACCAACGCCATCCCCGTGTGCTGGTTCAATCCCACGCCGGCGGACCAGGCCGATCGCGCGCAGATCCAGCAGGCGGTGACGGCGGAGTTCGGCACGCGCACGCGCATCAACCTCACGGGCTGGGGCGCGTGCCCGCCGCTCTTCGACATCCGGGGCTTCGCGCCCCTCGCCGTGCGCATCCGCATCGCGGACGAGCGGCCGAGCAGCCAGGTCGGGCCCGCCTGGGCGAACTGGACGATGACGCTCAACACCACCTACCAGGCCTTCGCCAAGGACCAGAAGGGCACGCGGATGATCTGGGACGCGCTCCACGAGATGGGCCACGCCACCGGGCTGTGGCACGAGCAGGACCGGCCCGACAGCCCGTGCCGCTCGCAGCCGGTGGACGAGGGCGGGCGCGCGGGGATCATCGGCCCCTACGACCCCGCTTCGTTGATGAACTACTGCGGCCCGGTGCGCACGACCATGAGCGCGGGCGACGCGCTGGCCCTCAAGGGCCTGTTCGGCGCGACGGGGAAGTTCGTCCAGGAGGGCAACGCGATCTACCGCTACACGCGCCCGCAGCGCGGCGACCCCGCGGGCACGCGCTGTCACGTGGTGAACCCCACGCAGCTCGACGCCTTCGGGGGGGCGCGGCTCATCGGCCAGTCGCTGTGGTCGGACTGGAGCACCGCGGGCGCGCGCGACGTGGGCGAGTGCGTCTGGCCCGACGGCTTCTACCAGTCGGCCTTCGCGGTCTACTACGCCACCGGGCTCGACGGCGCCGCGCCGTCCTACTGCTGGGTCGAGAGCCCCGAGCAGCTCGCGTCGATGCTCGGACCCTTCGCGCCGCTGCCCGCGTCGGGCTTCGGGACGGGGCGCGCGTACACCGGCCGGTGCGCGTGGGCCGACGGGTTCTACCTCGCCGCCGGCGACCCCGCGGTGTACCGCGTCACGGGCGGGACGTACTGCTGGGTCCGCGACCCCGAGGACCAGGCCCTGCTCGGCGGCTTCGGCATCGTGCGGCGCGTGCCCTCGACGGCGACCTTCCGCGCCGGGCGCACCTTCGACGGGGTCTGCCCGGTCGGGCAATTCATCGTGACCAACCGCGCGATCGGCGACTTCGCGACGTGGGCCGCGGCCGCGGGCGCGCGGGCGGTCGCCGGCGACTTCGACCGCGACGGCTTGACCGACATCGCCCTCACCGGCGGCCCCGGGTGGAACACCCTGCCCGTGGCGTTCTCCCTCGGCGACGGGACCTTCCGGGTGACCAACGCGTTCGTCGGCGAGTTCGCGTCGTGGGCGCAGACCGCGGGCGCGCGGCCCGTGGCCGGGGACTTCGACGGCGACGGGCGCTCCGACGTCGCGCTGGTCGGCGGCGTCGGGTGGAACACGCAGCCCGTGGCGTTCTCCCTCGGCGACGGGACCTTCCGGGTGACCAACGTGTTCGTCGGCGAGTTCGCGTCGTGGGCGACGAACGCGGGCGCGCAGGCCGTGGCCGGGGACTTCGACCACGACGGCGACGCGGACCTCGCCCTGGCCGGCGGGCGCGGGTGGACCACGGTCCCCATCGCCCGCTCGTCGCGCACGGGCGCGTTCGTGGTGGCCAACCGCCCGGCGGGGATCTTCGCGGCCTGGGCGCAGGAGCCCGGCGCGCGCGTCCTCGCGGGGGACTTCAACGACGACGACTACACCGACCTGGCGCTCACGGGCCCGGCCGGGTGGAACACCCTCCCGGTGGCCTTCCTGCAGCCCGGGCTCGCCTTCCAGATCACCAACCAGGGCGTCGGGGCTTTCGCCACGTGGGCGACCCAGGGGGCCCAGGCGGTCGTCGGCGACTTCGACGGCGACGGCCGCGACGACGTCGCGCTCACCGGGGGCGGCCCCGGCTGGCTCACGCTGCCGGTCGCGTTCGCGCAGGGCGGCGGCGACTTCAACGTCGAGAACGACTTCGTCCCGTACGTCCGGAGCTGGTCGACGGAGCCCGGCGTCCAGGCCCTCGCGGGCCGCTTCAACCGCGACGCTCGGGCCGACATCGCCCTCACCGGCCGCGCCGGCTGGGCCACCGTGCCCGTCGCCTTCCGCCGGTAGTCTTCGCTCCGCCCAGGACCCCCGGACCTCCCCCGATCATCCGCTCGGGCAGCGCGCCACCTCATCCCCTCCCACGGCCATGGATCGCGACCCGCCCGCGGCGCCTCGCGTTCCACACCCGTTTTCCGCGTCCTTCCCCGGGCGCGTCCCCCGGCGGCCGTTTCCCCCGACCCGCCGCTCGCGCGCGACGCGACGACGTGCTCGTGATCGTGCGGGTACGACACGGGGCGCAAGGGCCCATCGTTCAAGGCTGACCGCCGGGCGACGGTGCCAGACGAGCGGGCTTTGACGGATTCAATGGTCGGACGATGGCCCCGGCCACGCCCGGTCGCGCGTGAGCCCCGCGAGCAGCGCCTCCAGCGCCTCCGTCGGCATCGCCGCGACCTCCGCCCGCCGCGCGTCGCCGAACGCGACGCCCAGCAGCGCGCAGACCGAGGCGACCGCCGCGCGCAGGCCCTCGGCCTTCCCCCGCGCCTCGCCCCGCGCCTCGCCCCGCGCCTCGGCGAACTGCAGCGCCCCGCGCGCGTCCTGCTCGGCGACCTTCGCGCGGTCGTAGGTCTCCCACTCGGCCGCGGTGAAGCGCGCCGACCGCGCCGCCTCGAGCGCCTTGCGCGGCGCCGCGTCGTGCAGCGCCTCGGGCACCCCGTCGAGCTTCGACCCCAGGCGGAACACGTACGCCCACTCCTCGACCGATCCCGACGGAACCCGGTCGAGCGGGAACTTCGGCAGCTCGACGAAGACGTACTGCACCTGCGAGAGGCCGACGCGGCCGTTGTGCTGCTCCTGCATGCGCCAGTGGCTCACCAGCGGGACGACCGGCGCGCCCGGCGCGTCGGGCCACAGCACGAAGTCGCAGATGCTCACCGCGATCACGTCGTCGAGCTTCGGGTAGTCGTCGCCCCCGGCGAGCTGACCCACGTAGGCCTTCGACGCGTTGTAGACCACGCGCTTCTCGAAGCCCGCCACGTTGAGCACCTGCATCTCGACCACGAAGACCGTCCCGCGGCCGTCGCGGCACTTCACGTCGACGACCGAGAACTTCAGCTCCTCGACGCGCGGGCGCTCCTCCTCGCGCAGGAAGGTCACCGCCGCGATCGCGCGCTCGCCCGACAGCGACAGCAGCGCGTTGAGCAGCGCGATGAGGATGTCCTTGTGCTCCTCGACGCCGAACACCCGCTTGAACACGAAGTCGGTCTTGAGGTCGGCGAAGACGGCCCGCATCACCGACGACCTACTTCACCGCCCGACCGCGGACAACCGGTGACGCCGACGCGCTCCGCGATGGCCCGACCGGCGGGCGTCGGGCGGAGCTCGTGCGGGAGCTGGGTGACGTGAACGTGGGGTCGACGCATTGGGGGGTCCTCTCGGCGAGCGGGTGTGGCGACCGGAGAGAGCAAACGAGGGGCCTCGACGGACGCGGACGCATTGGCCGAGAAAACAGGGTGACCGTGAGGATCAGAGGGGTGGCGGCGGTGGCGGCGGCGGTGGCGGCGGCAGGGACGTGGCCCCGGTGATGGCCGTCGGCAGCGATGCAGGCTCCGGGTCGATGGAGAGCGACCGTCCATGCCCACAGTCCCCGTCCTCGCCGTCGCGGAGCGACGGGAGAGACCGTCCACGTTCCAGCGCGCGGACGTTGGCCGGGTTCGTCGGGCGAGAGCTGGTGACTGCCGACGCGGGCGATCGCTCGCCGGTGGTCGCTCTGGTAGCGTCCGCGCCGATGCGACGGGCGGCGTGGGGGTGGGCAGCGGTGGCGCTCGCGGCGGGCTGCGAGCAGCCGCGCACCGAGCTCGTGGTGCGCGTCGAGTCCGAGCTCGCCTGGGGCCCCGGACAGGCGGTGCAGTCGGTGGTGCTCTCGGTGCGACGCGGCGGCGCGACGGGTCCGCTGCGCAGCGCGCGCACCACGGCGCTCGGCGAGGGCGGCGAGCGACGGGCGCTGCCGCTGCTCGTGGGC
>JAQBQI010000039.1 GCA_028287085.1 Myxococcaceae bacterium | reverse complement strand
GCAGTTGCGGGTACAGGCGCAGCCGGTCGATGAGCGCGATGACGTTGGCGCGGGTGCCGAACGCTTGCGCGGCCCGGCGCTCGATCGAGCTCGGTCCGCCGTCGGGAGGTCCCTGCGTCCGCACCTGGAAGCACGCCTCAGCGCGACATCTGCGCGGCCGCATCCGCGCCGCCGCGATGCCGACGAGGAGCAAGACCGCGAAGAGGGCGCGGCCCCGCCACCCCCGACGCAGGCGGCGCACGAGGCAGCAGTCGACTTGTCTCGGACCATGGAAGGGCAGCGACCCCGGCTCTTTTCCGGTCATGGGACGGACTCTCCCGCACGCCGATCCGATCCGGTAGGCCCTCCGAGCCGGCCTGCGCGGGGAGACAGGTGAGCGGCGCGCCGGCGCGGCTCACCGGCGCGGGGCGGCCGACGGGCGTCGCGGGCCGAGGGTAGGCAATGGGAGAAGCGGGTCGGTCGGTGGCCCGACGCGGCCTGCCGGGGTGGCGGTGCGGGGCTCGGCAGGCCGATGGAGGCGAGCGCGAGGACGACCGGGGTGAGGCTGCGGGGGCGCGACGACGGCGGGAGTCGAGAGGCATAACGAGGGTCTCCGCGCGTGACGGTCGCTGTGACCCCGGGCGCGCCTGCTCTCGGCGGGGCCTCACCGGAGCAGCGCGAACGCCCACGTCACCCCCAGCGGCGCGGTCGCGAGCAGGAGCGCGATGAGGGCCTTCGCGCGGCCGGCCGCGCGCTCGCGTCGGCGGGACCGAACCAGCCACGCGAGCGCGCCGACCGCGGCAAGCACCGCCGCCGGGATCGCCCCGCGCTGCACGACGCGCACGGTGTCGAGGCTAGGGTCGGACCGCACCGTTCGGCCGCTGAACGGGTGCAGACCGGTCCGATGCACCAGCCGGATGATCGGCTGGTAGTGGGCGCCTCGCTCTCCGAGGACGGTCGAACGGTGCTGCGAGTCGCTCCCGTCGCAGACCACGAACCAGCAAGCCCGAGCGGGGTCGGGGTACAGACTGACCCGCAGGCCGACGTCCGCGTAGGTGAGACAGGCCAGGAGCATCGCACCCTCGGCCGGCAGACCGGGGCCCGTGACGGGGAGCGGTGCGCCCTGCGAGACGTTCGTGACCGGCCCGAGGGTGAAGGGCCCGAGCGCATGCGGGCGGCGGAGGTCCGTCGGGGGGTCGCTCAGCCGCACCGACGCGGCCACGGGCAGCCGGGCGATCTCCTGGTCGGCGATGTACTCCGCATCGTTGCCCGCCATCCAGTCGGCCTCATCGGCGATCGGCTCGACCAGGAGCTTGAGCGCTCCCGTGGTAGTCGCCCCCGAGCGCGGCGGCCGCGCGAGCGCGCCGGTGACCATCACGGCCGTCAGGACGATGAAGGCCCACGCGCCCCTCCGGGGCCAGCGGCTGTACAGCGCCGAGCGAGCCGCCAGGAACAGCGTAATGCTCGCGACTCCCCCGACGCCCAGGAAGAGGCCCCAGGGCGCCGCTGCGGCGACACTCATGCCGTCGAGGCGCAGGCGATAGCGGAGTGCGGCCCACGCCAGCGCGTAGATCCAGGGCATGGCCGCCACGACGACCGGCAGTTCCGCCGCGGCTCCCGCTCCAGGCTTGCCCGTCGCGGGCGCGCGCCCGAGGGACGAGAGACCGAGGACCGCCACGACAGCGAGGCCAGCCCACCACGCGACGGTGGAGGGAAGGAGCCCCGTGGCGAGCCCGGCGTAGGCGGCGCCGACGAGCGCGACGAGCGCACCACGAGCCGACGCCGAGGGCGGTCGCCCATCGAGCGGCGCGTTCGGTCCATGGCCGCCGACGCGGTATGGGTGCGGCAGACGCTGCAAGATCGATCCCCGATACGACACGATAGGGCGCTCGGCTGCAACGACACCTCGTTCGCGCGGTGAGGACCCCTGGCTCGCTGGGGTTCCCCACCTCCGACCACAATCATCCCTGCGGCGTCTCTGTCGCCATCTCAGATCACGCGGCGTAGAACCGATGCGACTCATGCGGCCCCGAGTGGTTCTTCTGCTGCTCGTGGGCGCCGGGTGGTTTCGACCGACCGGCGCCGCGGCCCAGCCGGTCCCGGCCGGCGTCAGCGTGATGCCCTGCGGTCAGGATCCGATCCGTCCGTCCACCTCGACGCGCCGAATCGGCCCGAGCGTTCCCACCGTCGACCTGGACGGTGATGGCGTGCCCGAGCACCTCGTCGGCGGCATGGGACCCGACATCCACGCGGGCGTCGCGCAGTCCTCCCCCGCGCGTCGGTGGTTCGAGGTCGTGTCGAGCGCGCGGATCGAGAGCAGCTTCAGCTGGCGCGGCGCGATCCGTGTCGGCGCGCGCACGCTCGCGCTGGGCGTCATGGAGGATGGCTATGCCCTCGGTGCGACCCTGGAGTTCAGGCTCTACGAACTCAGTGGGGGCCTCCTGCGGGTGGTCGGCGGCGTGTACGTCCAAGGCCACGAGCACGGGGTCCCGGGCGACTTCGACGTCGCGTTCGCCCCGCTGGCCGACGGACGCCTCGCGGTCTTTCGCCTCACGCAACACGCCGTGCTGTCGCGCGCGCCAGGCGCGCCGTGCTTCACGCTCGATGCGGGCGGCTGGATCGACACCGCGACGCTGACCGCCCCGCTCGCGACCGCCGCGCCGTCCACCGCGTGCGTCGCCCGGCCGGCGACCTCGTTTCACCTCCGGTCGGGCGAGGCCGTCGCGTCGGAGGGACCGCTCCTGCCCGCGGGGACGGCACTGGAGGTGCTCCGGCGGCACCCGCTCCGCCGCCGCGATGCCCGCCTCTACCGGGTGCGCCTGCCGGGGGGGACCGAGGGCTGGGTGTTCCTGCGATCGAGCGAGATTGGTGGTGCGACGTGCCGGGTCAACTCGCTGCCCGACTCTAGATGAAGGAACCGCCAGCGGAGAGGGTATGGCGTGCGGCGCCGGTGGAGTGCCCGCGGCACCCGTTCGCGCGATGAGGTAGGGGGTGGTGGCTCGCTGCTCCACCACCACCTGCTCGGCTCACCCGCGCAGAGGTACGCTCGCGCGATGGGCATCAGCGCGGTTCGATTAGGCGTCGTCGGCCCCTGTGCCTGGCAGGCGCGGCCGGGCACGCTGCTCGCCCTGCTGCCCGAGCCGGTCAACTCGGACGTCTGCCTGCAGGCCGCTGGCTACGACACCTTCGCGGACGGCGACGAGGAGTGGGATGAGGACTTCAAGCGGCTCGTCGAGTCGCTGCTGGGCGATCTCACGCAGCGCCATGGAGTGCCTGCGCTCCATGCCCCAGAACGGTGTCTGCCCCCGCGCCGGGGCTGGTTGCCCGTCCCGCGCCCGAAGTCCCCGCCGGCGCTCTCCCCGCTCGATGCGCTCGCGTCCGCGGGGCACGACGATCAGCGGCTCGAGTTCGCCTGCGCGGCGTTCGGCGCGGCACGGTCCGCGGCGCTCTTCACGAGTGACGGCCACTGCCTCCTCTGGGTGTGGTTCGCAGCGAACAGCGAGGTCGACGAGCTCGTGGCCGTCGTGCGACGGGCGGTCGCCAGCTGGCCCTGTCGCGACCTGGCGATCGACTGGACGCGCCTCATCCCATCGACGCTCGAGCTCTCACCTGCGGCGTGAGGATTCCACTGTGGGCGGCGCCGTCAGCGCCCGCAGGCATCGCTGACCGCCCAGGGTCCATGAGTCACGGGACCTCGGCCGGCAGGTAGACCACCACCCGCCCTCGGCCCGCGTCGGCCTCAAGGCGGGCGATCTCCCGCTCCAGCTCCCGGTCGGTCACCGATCTCGAGCGGCCCGAGAGCTGCCCGGTCAGCCAGATCCGGCGCTGGGTTCGTCCCCAGCGCCGGAGCTATGTCAATGGCCACTTTATACGGTGGCCAAGGACACACGAAGACAAGACGCCAACCAAATCCACGGTATCCTCACCCGGTGCGGAGCCACCTACAGCGTCTTCTCGACACCCTGGCCACCCTGCGCGGCGAAGCGGTGCGCCTCGCGGGCAGAGATCACGAGCCCTCCGAATGCTCTTCATTGCTGAAGGACGCGGGGGAAGTGTTGAGACGTTCCTCAAAGCCGCGGGATACCCCCCTGGCACGAACTGGAGTTTTGCCAAGCTCATCGACAACTTGCCGACGATCGGTGCTCCTGCGGAAGGATTGCCCCCGCTCCATGTGCTCCGGCATCGCTATAACTCCGCGAAGCACGATCATGTTTATGACCCGACCGTGCACGAAGTCACTGAAACGCTGGACGGTGCAATCGCCGCGTTGAGCAGGTGGCGTGGTCTGGGACTCGGAAACACTGAGGCTCCTGCACCTGCATTGTACCGTCGAATGCTCTGGCTCGCGTCCTGGGACCACTACGTGCACGGTGACGGCGAAGTTCAGGTGTTCCTGCCGATCGCAGAGGACGACGGCGAGCACCCGCCGCGTATCGACGTCATCTACCTCAAGGGTTTGGCTTGGCCTGACGTGCTCGCGCCCCTCGGGACCAGCGTCTCATCAGCCACAGGAAGGATTCCCAAGAAGTTCCTCGATAGCTGGGAGTCCGAAGGGGACTGTGCGGGCGCGCGGGTCTTCGAAGGCGAGTACCGAGAGCTTCTCAAGGTCCTGGCCCAGGCGGAACTGCGACTCGACCTGATTCCCCTCCTGAAGCGAGAGGCCGATGTCAGCGCAGTGAGAACCGCCTTGGCGCTAGCGGCAACGGACGTCGCGCGAGCATCGGCCGGGCCCCCGGTGAAGGACGAACTCGTTACCGAGATCTTGCAGTTGCCGACGTAGAGTACGCGGTACCGCGATCTGCACCGCTGGCCCGAAGGTACGCCGAGTCGCTTGGCGAGCTAGTTACGAGCCTCACGCCAATCGAACTCGCGATGGTGTCTGGTCCACGCTTCGTGACACGTCGAAAGTTTGACGAGCTTGCCCACTCAGCCCGGCAGGTGGGTGACAGCATGCAGGTCTCCGCAAACCTCGAACTCGTGTTCCCGCTATGATGTCACTTCAACCCCTCATGTCGATCGGGTGAGGTCGGCACGACTACGGCTATCGGGATCCCGGAGGCGAAGTCGCTCTGGCGTGTAGTACTCTAGGGCGAGCTTCCCAAGGTAATGGATACTGTCAGGCACGCCATGCCCCGCCGTCCATTGGCTCGGTCAGGCGCGGCCGTCCTGCCTTCCGCGGCGGCGTTGGCGGCAGGGGCGCGAGGAGTTCCTGGGGGTCGACGTCGAAGCCCTCCGCGAGCCGGGCGATGGTCGTCGCGGTAATGTTGGTCTTCGCCGACTCGTCGCGCTGGAAGACGGAGGTGGCCATCCCGTCGCAGCGGAAGGCAGGGCGCGCCCGTGCGGACGGCCCACAGCACGCCGTTGAGCACCTTGCGGTGGTCGCGCCATTGACCCCCGCGCCCGGAGCGCAGCAGGTGCGGCTCAAGGAGCTTCCACTGCGCCTCTGTCAGCTCGAATCGTGGAGTGTCCTGAGCGACAACTACATCGCGATGGGGAGATGTAGTGGGTCTTCCTCACTCTCGATGAAGGCCGGTTGCGCGGGTCGCCGCCCGGCGCAGACTGGGGCTCGCTTCCACCGGAAGGAGTCCCCGATGCTCACCGCGTCCGACTCTCC
>JAQBQI010000037.1 GCA_028287085.1 Myxococcaceae bacterium | reverse complement strand
CGAAGCCATCTCGATCGCGAACGACCGCGCGGAGTCGATCGACGACGACCCACCCGCGAACGGCTTCGGTTGCGCGCGCGAGCTCTGGCGCTCGATGGGCTGGCTGCTGCCCGGCGCGCCGTCGTCGGCGTTGCGCGAGACGATCACGACGTCCTGCGGCTACGCCCGCGTCGCGCTGGAGACGCTCTTGCGCGAGCACCCGGGCTCGCCGAACGAGTCGTATGAATGCTCCGTTCTCGTCGAATTGCTCCTCGAGGACGAGGACTTCGCCGCGGGGGAGGCGCTGGCGGTGCGCTGCCACAACCCGTGGGCCCTCTACAACGTCGCGGACCACCTCGACGAGCGAGGCCTCGCTGCGGAGGCCGCGCGCTGGTTCGCGCGGGCGCTCTCCGCCACGGACGAACAGCAACTCGTCGGGCAGGCGAACCACCGCCTGGGGTTGCTGCGGCTGGAGGCCGGGGATCACCTCGGTGCCGTCGCGCACTTCGAGGCGTCGATGGCCGCCGCGCAGTTCGTAGAGAACGAGCGCGGCTACGCTCTCGCCCATGCGCGGCTGCTGCTCGCGCGCGGAACGTGGTCGCCCGAGGAGACCGCGACGCGCATCGGCGCGTCCGTCCGCTCGTGGGAGCAGCACCGCGTCTTCGCGGACGTGCTGGTCGCACTCGCCGCAGCGGGCCGAACCGACTGGGCGCTCGCGGGCTACCGACACCTGCGCCGGGTCGACCCCGAGAACGCGGGGTGGGCGCTCGACGAGGCGCAACTGCTCGGCGAGGAGTCCTCGCGCCGGGAGGCCATCACGGCGTACGACCGGCTGCTCCGCACGACGTCCGAGCGCGGGAGCTTCCCCTGGCTCTGGATCCCCATCTACGTCGCCGCGGCGCGGTGGCACCGGGAGGCGCTGCGAGCGACGCCCCCCGACCGGGAGCAACTGCGCGACGCGGCGAGGCTCTACGCGCTCCTCGGGACGGCGTGGCGCTCGCTTGTCCCGAGCTGGTCGCAGTCTGTGTTCTCCGGGCACCCCGAGCTGCGATCGCTGTACCGGGCCGAGGCCCTCTTCGAAGCCGGCGACGCCTGCGAGGCCGCGTACCTCGAAGCCCTGCGTGATGACGCGGAGCCCGCGCTCGCGCCGGAGATCCGCTGCAAGGCGGCGCTGTGCCGCGCGCGGCGGTCGGACGGAGGTGATTGATCGGTTCGAAGCGCTCTGGACGTTCGCGGTGGCGGCGGGCGTGGAGCCGACGAACAACCGGGCCGAGCGGGCGGTCCGCTCGGCATTCGTGGGAAGAAAGGCGTGGGTCTTCCGCGAAACCTTTCAGGGCGCCCGCCGCGGCTGCGTGCTGTGGAGTCTGACCATGAGCTGTCGGCTGCACGGCTTCGACCCGCGGCGCTACCTGCTCGACACGCTGGAGGCGCTGCGCACGACGCGCCACGGCGGGCTGGGCGCGCTCACCCCGCGAGCCTACGCCGCTCGTCGCACGACGGTCGCGAGCGCGGCATGACCCGCGACGATCGGCGCAATCCCTCGTCGTCGGGCGCCCATCACACCCGTTCCTCGGCCACAGCCGATGCAGGCCCGCCATCAATCGAGATGGGGATCTCGCATTGGGTCCCTCAGTCACAAACCGAGCGAGGCAATGCGCTGCTCGCGCTGGCGCGTCTTCGTCAACAGCGAGAAGAGGAGGCGCTGCCAGGGCGAGACAGTCGTCGCCGGCGCCGACGCGAGTTCCTAGCTCCGGCGCTGGGGACAAACCCCGGGCCGGATCTCGCCGACCGGACGGCTCTCAGGCCGCTCGACACGGGTGGGCGGCGGCACTCTCCGCGCCTTCGCCCGGCGTCCCCGCGGCGTTGCGCGTCGGGCGCCGTTCTCGTCGAACTCCCACACCTGGACGTGGCAGACCCATCGGTCGTGGTCCCGCCACTCCAGCCGGTAGCGCCCGAACGCCAGCGTGAACAACACCTCGGGGACGTCGCTCGCGGCGGTAACGTTTCGGAGCAGCTTCCGCCGCCAGCCGCGACCGACCTTCTCGGTGTACCGGTAGACGAAGATCTCCACGGGACGCGCGCGATCGGACAGACCCACCTCGGGGAACATCGGACGAGTGTCGTCGGTGGGCGTGGCACTCGCAACCCATCGAGGATGGCGGTCGTCCGCGGCGCCCGCCCCCGGTCGCACCGCCGCCCGTGGGACGGCCGATAGCCTTCCGACGCTCCCTACGCGACAAGGGTCCGACTAGGCTCTGACAAGGCTGTCCGCGCGTTCGGGCTGTCGCATTGGTACGCGGGCAGGCAGCCCTGCGCCGGCACCAAGTCGTGCCGCCGGCCCTCGGTCACCTCGAACGTGATCGGGAGCCCGAGGGCATCGAAGACGAGGTGGATCTTCGTCGATCAGCGGACGATCTGCGCCCAGCGGGCAACTGCGACCACGCAGAGCAGCCCTGCACGGTGGCGAGGAGCCCCACTACCGCTAGCAGCGTCGCGGCGTGGCGTCGCATCGCCCTGGCCGCGTTGTCGTCCGCGAGGCGCGGGGCGCGGTACGGTCCGCCTGGAGTCGCGGTGCCAATAGGGGACGCGGCTCATGGGCCCGCCGAGGTGAAGCGAGGCAGACCAGCGCCCGCCCGAGCGATCGGGTGCGCTTGACGCCCGACGGCTGGTGCTTTGGTTGGGGTCACCATGATGCTCTTTCCCATCGAGGATCTGCTCGACGAGGAGCGGTGTTATCGGATGTTGCTGGATGCCCTGCACCCCGACGGCCTCCGTTGCCCCAACGGGCACACGCTGCCGGCGGATCAGGCGCCCCACGATCGACATCGCGCCCCCGTCATGGACTACCGTTGTCGTGAATGCGGCAAGGTCTTCAACCTCTATACGGGTACCGCCTTGCAGGGAGTGCGGCACCGCCCGAGTCGACTGGTGATGATTCTTCGCGGCTTCTGCCAAGGTGTGCCGACGCTCCATCTCGCCAATGAGCTCCACGCCAGTCGTCGTCATCTGCTCGACCGTCGTCATCACGTTCAGGGCCTCGCCCTTGAACGCTTTTCCCCCCTCGCCGCTGGAAGACCTCGTCGTCGAAGCGGACGAGATGTACCAGAACGCGGGCGAGAAGGGCGATCGACACCCCGACCCTGAGGACCCGCCACGTCGCCGCGCCAACAAGTTCAACGGGCACGGGACCTACGACAACGATCGCCCGCCCATTCTCGGTGTCATTGGTCGATCGTCCGGCGAAGTCTATTTGCAAGAGACTCATCGCAGTACGCGGAAGGCACTCCAGCCCGTCGTGGAATCGACGACGCGAACGGATGCCACCGTCATGACCGACGAGTGGCATGCCTACGACCTTCTCTCGACCACCGGTCGAGGCCACTCAACCGTCAATCATCTCGCCAAGGAATGGGCGCGAGATGATGACGGGGATGGCGTGCGGGAGGTCCACACCAACACCATCGAAGGGCACTGGACCGGTCTACGGAACTTC
Organism: Myxococcaceae bacterium; assembly: GCA_028287085.1. Lineage (GTDB taxonomy): Bacteria > Myxococcota_A > Polyangia > Polyangiales > SCUS01. Next base: position 5,724 of record JAQBQI010000037.1, on the reverse strand, counting down.
CTTCGGAAGTTCCGCGGCGTGCACAAGCGCTACCTCGGCCAGTACGTCGCCTTCTACCAGGGCATGCACAACTTCAAGGACGCCGCGTGGCTGCTCCTCGGCACCCTGCTCGGGCCCATCACCTCGACGGGTCCATGAGCCGGGGACGCAAGCCCCGCCGCGCTGCGCCGGAGGCCGAGGGACGCGAGCACCCCGAACAGCGCAATGACGCACGTCGCGACGGCCATGGGGGGACGGAGGTCGCGCCGACGCACGTACAACCGTGCCGCGGCCGGGCGGAGGGGCTCCATCGGCTCCAGGGACTCATCGCAACACAACACCCGGCGTCTCGAAGCGCATAGCGCCGTCGCGACTATCCGGTCGGCGCTCTAACTTCCGTCCCAAACTCGAGTGAAAACCGCTATAGACTCCCACGCGAATGGAGGGCTTCTGACCGATGCCGGGGCGCGACTATCCGACGAACTCGAATGCGATCGCTGTCCCGAGCGGCTCCGCTCTCTGCGGTTCGATGCCCTCCGTGCGAGGCGCTTGAGTGTCGTCACATCGGACCGACGTCTGGGCAGTCTTCGGGCTCGCGCGCCCCGTCGGGCTCGCAGGCGCTCTGCGCCTCGGGCTCCTCCCCGTCATCGTCGCGACGCCGCTGTGGACCTTCCCCCACACCGCGAGCGGGTACCCCTGGGGGCTCGCCGCAGCGGCCGCCGTCTGGGCGCTGATCGTTGCCCCGGGCGGGTTCCGACGGCCGGAGGACGGTCGCTCCGTCGCGCGCCTTCTCCTGAGCGCCGTGGTCACCTTTGCTGTCACGGGTGAGGCGCTCACGACGCTCACAACCATGGGGCGAGACCTCTGGTGGCCGCAGATCGTTGCGGCGTGCGTCCTGGTTGTGGCCGCACTGTTCACGACGTCGCGCCGCAGACGTTGGAGTCCGCTGCGCGGTGACGGAACTCTCGTGCTCTCGCTCGCGGAGGTCGCGCTCGCCGAAAAGGAGTGGATCGCCGAGCGACGCAGGGCCCTCACGCTCCCACCCCTGCAACCTGACCCGGCCGTCGGTGGCCCCGTCGGGCTCGCGCTGTCGGGCGGGGGGATCCGCTCCGCAACGGTCTGCGTCGGCTTCATCACCGAGCTCGCTCGCCTCGGTCTGCTCCACGGCGTTGACTACCTGACCACGGTTTCGGGCGGGGGCTGGCTTGGAACGGCCGTGACCGCGTTGGCCGCCGATGCCAACGGGGGCGGCGCCTACTGCGAAAGGCCCGCGTTCAAGCGCCTCGTCGCGACGTTCCGCGACCGGCGGCGGTACGTGGTGATCACCCGCGCCGTCGGCGCCCTCCTCTTCGGCGTCTCGGTGACGGGCGCGATGTTGGCGCTCGCCTGGGCCGTCGCAGTCGGGCTCCTCGGCTGGCTCGATCTGCAGTACATGCTGGATCGCCCCTTCCCGAACGCCCACGCGCTGTTGTCGGGGCTGCGCGTAGACCGCATCGTCGACACCGACCGTGCCGTCGAGGTCCTAAGGGCCCTTCGCCCGATCGAACTGTTGCCCTTGCTCCCTGCGGTCGCGGTCGGCCTGGCCATGCTCGCGCTCGCGCTCTCCGGGGTCGGGCGTCTCTCGAAGCGCGTGGCGGTGAACGACGCGGGGGCCGCGCTCCGCGGCGTGTCGATCCTCGCGTGCGTCGTGGGCGTCCTGGGCACGACCGCCCTCTTCGGACATCCGTTCTTCACCGCCAGCCTGCTCGCATTGCTCGGTGTCGTCGTCAGCGGCATCGTCGGGTGGCCGCGCCGAGCCGCGTCGCGCGGGACGGCGGTGGCGATCACGGCGGTCTCGCCATGGCTCGTCGATCTGGCGATGCCGTCGCTCCACCTGGTCGACGCCCTCACCAACGGCTGGTACTGCGCCCTCGCGCACACGCTGACCATACCGTGGCGCGCCGCCGGCCTCGGAACCCGCGCGCAATGCGGCCTCCGCGAGGCTCCACGGTTCGTCTTTCAGACGATCGACGGGCCGGTGCTTGCGTCCTTCCTGCGGCTCTACGGCGGCGCTGCGGCCGCGCTGGTCGTATTCGCGGCCATCGGGATCGTCTTCAGTCGCAACAACGTCGGACTCCACGCTTTCTGGCGGTGGGCTATCGACCGCGCGTTCTTCGCGGTTCAACCGGGGGGCGCCTCCGGGAGGCCGCTTGCGACGATCCGGAGCGCCCCGAGCGGTGCTCCGCTGCACGTCCTCTGCGGGGCGGCCAACACTCCGAGTTCGACCCACCCTGTGTGGGGTCGACTCGGCACGGCCCGCTTCGAGATGAGCCCGCTGTTCGTGGGCAGCCCTGCCACGGGCTGGACGGACGCGAAACACTACCCGGACCTGACGCCCGCGGCGGCGGCTGCCATCAGTGCCGCAGCGCTCAACTCCCAGGGAGGAGTGCTCATCCCTGGGTGGGCGCGTGGGTTTCTGGTGCTGTTCAACCTCCACCTCGGCGTATGGCTCGTGAACCCGCGCGTCGCGGGCGACCCCAGGTGGGGGCGGCCGTGGTCCTTCGCGCCCCTCGACATCCTCCGGGAGGTCTTCGGCTCGAACAGTGAACGCGACCCCGCCGTGCTCGTGTCGGACGGCGGGCATGACGACAACCTTGGGATCACTGCGCTGATCGAGCGAGGGTGCCCGCTCGTCGTCGCCGTCGACGCGGCCGCCGACCCTACGTGGTCCTTCGCGGATCTCCGACGGTCGGTGCAGTGTCTAGGCGAGGGCTGGTCGCTCGAGGTCGATGAGACCAAGTCCTGGACGGCGCCGAAGGGAGACGCACTGCAGGAGCGCCGTCAGAGCCGACCGGTGCGGCGGGTGGTGTTCGTCCATCGGGACGGTCGGCGGACCTGCGTGCTGCTCGTGAAGTCGTGCCTGACCGGCGACGCCCTGGCTGATCCGACGGCGGCTGCATACGCGAAGGCCCACCCGCGCTTTCCCCAGGAGTCCACGGCCGACCAGTTCTTCTCCGAGGACCAGTTCGATGCCTACGTCGCGGTGGGCCGGTCGCTCGCCAGGGAGTTGCGGCAGGCAATCGGGGGTAGCCCCGCGTTACGCGCACAGCTAGCGACGCCGCCCGTCCAACCTGCGCGGTCTACGTGATTCTCAGCGTTGCCGGGAGAGCGGGCCGCGCCAGCTATGGAGCCCGGTCGCGGGGCTACTGCGTGCCGGTCGAGAACTCCGTATCGTTCGAGAGCGGCCCGCCGTCCGGCGCGCCGCGCGAGGGGCGGACGTCCCAGAATTGGGGAGACTCGACGCGCACTCCGAGAGGGTGTCGCGCGAGGTACCCGCCGCGCGTGGCGGTGACCCAGGCGATTACATGAAGGGCCAGGAAGACCACGGTCGCTGCCGACATGAGCGCGTCGTGGCCGGTGAGTTCGGCCGTGCGATACGGCGAGCGCTCCGCACGAGTCTCGTGAGCGCCTCCCCGCACAGCGTTGCACCTCAACACGGCGAGCGTCATCAGGGCCAGCAGGGCAACGCCGAGCGCGGCGCGCGCAGCGGGGCGTCCGACATCCCGCGCCCGCAGGTACAGAGGTGGCGGGTGTGGACAGCCACCGGAAATCGGGTGACAGGCGCCGTCCAGGCACTCGAGACACTGGAGCGGATGGCAGGTGTACTCGGCGAAAGAGCCGTCGTTCGAGGCACGCATCTGCACCTGGTGCGACCTCCGCGATCCACCCCAGGGCTGACCGTTGGGAGTCCACTCCGACGACTCCGAGGTGCACTGCCAGCTGCCGTGTGTCCAGGTCGCACCAGCGGCCTGACTCCAAGGATCATAGCTCCCGTGTCCGCGGACCGCGAACCGTCCAGGTCCGCATCGCCGCAGGGTCGTCTCGTAGGCCCAGCCCCCTGCACCGCCCCCTTCCCCTTCCCACCCTGTCCTGATGATGTCGCACCGCGGTCGCACGGAGGTCGTCGGGAGCGACGCAAGCTGCGACGCGGCCGGGTTCGTGACGTGATCTCCGTTGAGCCGGAGCGCATCGTCCACCGCCGCCCTCGGCATCACGCGGAGGGCCCCAACGGCGGCGAGCGCCACGACCACCGCGGACGCGACCAGCCAACCCAGGCTCCAGGCGAGCCGCCGGACGCCCAGCGACGAGCCGCGCGGGGTGATCCAGCGTGCGATCGGCGAGGCCGAGAGCGCCGTCACGGTCAGATACGCGCCGAGCAATGCCAGCATGACCATTGCGAGTCTTTCCCTAACCGACGACCTTACACCGCGCGGCCTTGACGCGACCCTCGGGCCGGCGATCTCATCCCAGCATCGGAGGTCAGGTCGATGGTGTGTAACCGCTGCGGATCCGGTCTCGTGGCGGGGGACGCGCCGTGCGCCCGGTGCGCGACGGCGCAGGGTGCAGCGGTCATTGGGGCACCATCGCAGGTGGTCGCTCCGCGGGCGATCGACCCACTGTTCGGGGGGCACTGGGTCGTCGTCGCGCTCGCGGCGGCGGGCTCACTCGCCACGGTCGCTCCCGGCTTGTACCGCAGGCACCTCACGTCCGAGGCCGAGGCCAACCTCCAACGCATCTTCGATGCCGAGGTCCGCTATTTCAACTGGTCGAGCGAGAACAGCGTGGCGCAGTTCGTGAGCGCCAGGCCGACCCCCCTGACGGTGCCCACGACGGGCGGGTATCTGGCCGCCCCCTCGGCCTGGACGCGCGACCCTGGCTGGCGCGCCCTCGGCTTCACGATCAGCGGGCCGCACCGCTACCAGTACCGCGTGGAGACGACCGAGCCAATGCGGGGCTTCACCGCGACCGCGATCGGCGACCTTGATGGTGATGGTGTCCTCTCGACCTTCTCCCGCTCTGCGTTTCTGACGGCCGGCCAGATCGAGGGGTCCCTGGTTGAGGTCGTCAACCAGGACGAATAATCCCGGACGAGAACGAGCCCACCGCTCGGCACGCCCGATCCTGGACGGCGGAGGGCGCTCGTGGTCACCCAGCGAACGGGTGCCGCGGGCACTCCACTCGCGCACTCCCGCGGTAGGTCGCCAGCGGGTCGGGGGCGGGCGGCGAGAGTGGCGCCGCGGCGCGACGGGTGAGGTAACAGAAGAGGGCGAAGAGAGCGACCACGACGCCCACGGCGTGCCGCGAGAGCGAGAGGCCTCCAAGGGCGAAGGCTTCGGCGTTCACGAGCGCGGGCGGGGTTAGCCCGCCGCGGGCGCACACGCCCAGGGTGCAGCCCGACACGCCAACGACGGCGAGCGTCACACAAACCAGGACGTTCGTCGCAACCCGCACCCATTGAGCCCGCCGTTCCGTCGTGCATCGAGGGCATCCCGTCGGGTTCACCGGTGTGAGCATACGCCCGCCGATGCTCACGGGGTGAGCAACGCGGCGCTCGAGCACGAGGTCGCCCGGCTTGAGGCCGAGGCGGACCGCGGGGGGAGTGACCTACCTCCCGGCCGAGGCCCGTGCGAGGGGATGAGGGGGTGGCGTAGCGTTGGTCTGTCTCACAGTCCCTTCGACAGAAGTCCTCGCCAGCAAGCTCCCCCAGCGGCCACATCCGGAGTCTCGACGACGCCGTGACACCGCAGTGTGTGATGGTGGCGAATCACCGCGTGCTGAGCGACAACTACATCGCAACACGATGGGGAGATGTAGTGGGTCTTCCTCACTCTCGATGAAGGCCGGTTGCGCGGGTCGCCGCCCGGCGCAGACTGGGGCTCGCTTCCACCGGAAGGAGTCCCCGATGCTCACCGCGTCCGACTCTCC
>JAQBQI010000034.1 GCA_028287085.1 Myxococcaceae bacterium | reverse complement strand
AAGTGGGCGGCGTCTCCCGCGGCGCTCGGCCGTCTGAAATGTGTAGAAACGATAGGGCTTCAGCCCGTCGGCACAGCGGGCCTCGCGCCCGGACGAGGTCACCCACCGCTTGAATCAGCGCCGGATGAGCTCCAGCAGCATCGCCAGCGCGGGCATCAGGATCGACCCGACGACGGCCTCGCCCGCGATGAGCCCCGAGGCCAGCGGCGCGGCGTAGCGCTCGAAGTGCCCGTCGAGGCCCGGGGCGGCCTTGCGCCACACGGCGGCGATCACCGCGCCGAGGGCGATGGCGATGTTGAGCGAGGGCGGCAGGATCAGCGCGAAGCCCAGCGCCGCGGGGATGGGCACGAACCAGAAGCGGCTCCCGTGGCCGTCCTTGCTGCGCACCGCGAGGAGGAGCTCGAAGACCACCCCGAGCACGATGCCCACCTTCGAGGCCGCGAGCGCGCCGTACGGGAGGTAGCCCAGGCCGCGCTCCATCGCGATGGCGAGCGTGGCGATCTTGAGGCCCGTCGGGGCCGAGAGCTGCCCCGGGTTGAGGCCGATGCCGTAGGTGTGCTGCAGCACGTTGAACACGATGGGCGTGAGCAGCGCGCCGATGGGGATCACGATGAGCTGCGCGATCACGAGGGTGCGGAAGCGCCCGCCGAGGCGCTGCGCGACCCAGAAGGCCGGCACCACGTTCTCCGACGAGGCCTGCGGGCTCGCGCTGACGTAGGCCGCGGTGAGGTTCGCGCGAATCTGCGCGGGCCAGAGCATGCCGAAGAGGAACTGCGTCGCGTTGGCCATGAGCGACACCGGCCCCGAGCCGGTGATGCCCAGCACGCGCAGCCCCGCCACGATGAGCAGCGGCTGGATCGCCACCGCGAGCAGCACCTCGGTCCAGGGCACGTTGAACCACGAGGTCGTGAGCCACACGAGGAGCGTCACGCTCACGGCGAGCCCGGTGACCGTCCACCAGAGGGGGATGGTCTCGTCGGCCTGCGACTCGAACGCGGGCTCGTCGGGCACGTCGTTGCGCGCGACGACGCTGCGCACCACGGGGATGAGCACGCTGGTGACGGCCGCGGCGATCATCATCGCGGTGGCGGGCCACATCATCCACTGCACGACGTACTTGAAGTGCGAGTGGGCCTGCGAGAACTCCGCGGCCTTGCCGCACGACTGCGCGAGCGAGGCCAGCGCCGCCGCGTGCTCGGCGCCCGCGAGATTGCCGAGGCCGTCGAGCGTCGCGAGGCAGCGCCCGTGCTCGGCCACAGGCACGCCGGAGAGCGCGGAGTAGCGGGCGGCGGTCTCGCCGAAGGTGGCGACGATCCAGGTGCCCGCGAGGCCGGAGAGGCCGACCGAGAGGGGCACCAGCATGCCGAGTCCGAGGGCGGCGAGCTCGAGCCCGAGCGTCAGGTTGAGCGCGGCGTTGCCGACGATGGGGGGAATGACCCCGAGGCCGTCGCGCAGGAAGGTGAGAAAGCCCGCGACGCCGGTGGTGGTGGTGAGCACGTCGCGGCGGGCCTTGGTGCTCTCGGTGGCGCGCGGGTCGGTCAGCGTCTGCGCGATGGAGAGCGTCGCGACGGAGGTCGGCCACGGCAGCTTGCGGTCCCGGAGGATCGAGCTGCGCGGGAGGATTCCCATGAACACGCCGAGGTTGGCCGAGACCACCAGCCACAGGAACATCTGCAAGGACGAGGGGTGGAAGCCGATGTCCCGACCGGTGAGGGCCTTGATGTAGAAGAAGGCCGCGAGGATCACGACCATGAAGGCGATGCCCGAGACCATGCCGATCATCGACTGGATGAGGTTGAGCTGGATCGCGAGCTCGCGCCCCGTGGCGCGCTTGCCGAGCGCGAAGGCGGCGAGAAACATTCCCCCCATGGTGAGGTCGACGCTCTGCCCCAGCTTGAGCGTGACGTAGGGCGTGGCGGCGGCGGCCACCGCGCACAGGAGACAGCCGAGGAGCACGGTGCGGGCGTTGAGCTCGTTCTCGCTTTTCATGGCGGACGCGACGCTACCCGAAGACCGGCGCACACGGAGAAAATCGTGCGCCGCGCCCGCGCGCCCCGTCAGAGCGCCAGGAACATCCGGTGATTGGGGTTGGAGTGCGTCGGAGAGAGGGCGAAGTCGTGACTGCCCGTGATGGCGAATCCGCGCTTCTGATAGAAGCGGACGGCGCGCGGGTTTCCCTTCCAGACATACAGCCAGACCCCGGCCTGCTGCTCGCGTTTCATCAGGCCGAGCAGGTGGTCCATCAGGGCAGGACCGGCGCCCGAGCCGTAGTGCTCCGCCAGCACGTAGAGGCGATCGAGCCGGCCGACCTCGGCGGCGTCTCCGTGTTCATGGGACGTGTGGAGCGTGACCTTCGAGAAGCCCGCGGCCGCGCCGTCGACGCAGGCGAGATGGTAGATGCTGGTCGGGTCGGCCAGCTCCGATCGCAGCACGGAGACTGCGTACTTCGCGGCCACGTAGGCCTCGACGTCCGCGGCCGGGGCGCTGTGGCCGTGCGATTCGACGAAGGTCCGCGCGGCCAGCCCGGAGAGGAGCGGCGCGTCGGCGACGGTGGCCCGCACGATGGAGATCACGCGGTCGCGTCCGGCGGCGGGCTCATCGCGGTCCGACCGCACCGAGCGCGCTGATCGTGACGTAGTACCCGTCCGGATCGCGGAGCGAGAACTCCATGGTTCCGGTGCTCGGGTTCATGTTCGGCTCTTCTTCGAAGCGGGCGGCCAGCGACCGCGCCCTCCCCAGGGCCGCCTCGAAATCGTCGACCCGAAAGAACAACAGCAGCCCGTTGCCGGGCGTCGCGCCTTGCGGGCTCGTCAGCGACGGGTGCTCGTGCGATCCCCACTGGTGCAGGCACAGCAGCACGGTTCCGTCGGAGTCGAGGAGCTGCCCGAAGTACGAATGGCCCGGCTGCGTCTCGGGCTGGCCGAAGAGCGACTGGTACCACTTGAAGCTGGCCGGCACGTCGCGTACGGCGATGATCGTCCACGTGCGTTTCATGATAGTTCTCCCCGTCGGTCACGGCGGGCGTTCGGCGCTACTGCCCCGCAGGCGGCTCCCACAGCTCGACTTTATTGCCCTCCGGGTCGATGACCCAGCCGAACTTCCCGTACTCCGAGTCATCAAACTTGTCGAGCACGTTGCAGCCCTCTTCCTTGAGGGCATTAAGCAGAGCGCGGACGTCGGCAACCCGGTAGTTCACCATGAAGGGAGCCGTGCTCGGCGCGAAGGAGTCGCTCTCCGCGGACCCGATGGACCAGATCGTTGTACCATTGGAAGGCTTGCCCTCGGCGTCGGCCCAGCGGAAGGCGGTGCCTCCCCAGGCCTGCACGTCGATGCCGAGGTGTCGCTTGTACCAGGCCTGCATGGCCTTCGGGTCTCTGGCCTTGAAGAAGATGCCGCCGATACCAGTCACGCGGTTCATGTGGACCTCGAGTGGAGAGTGATGGGTCAGGCCGCGCCCTGCCGCCCGGCAAGGAGTTCGAGAAGCTCTGCCGCGAGCCGCTGCGCACGAGTTTCGGGAATCTCTGACACGGCCAACGCGGTGATCGCCACTGCAAACTGCGCGATGGCTTGATAGACAAGGTCTTGCAGGGCGACTTCGCGAGCGGTTGAAGTTGCGACGAGTCGGTACTCCGGATCGGGCTCGAAGGATCCGGCGAGGTCGACGAGGACATCCAGCGTCGCCTCGCGCCCATTGGGCCCGGCGTGCCGGAGGATTTCTCCAAGAAAGGGCAACGCCCGCAGGACAACCGGGAAGTAGGTGCCCGCATGGTTGTTGCCGACGGCGTAGAGGAAAGCATTGTACGCCCGTCCAGCGGCCTCCTCCGACGAAGCCAGAGCCAGCTCGCGGATCGCGTCCGGCACGGCGGTCGGCCGGTTCCACGGAGGTTGCGGGAGAGAACTCCATGGCACGGAATCAAGCTGCTCAAGCATCACGAGACCTGCGGATGCGCCCTCGTCGTCGGTTTGACGGCGCGCCCCTGTGTCGCCGCAGCGGAGAGGGCGAGAGGTTCTCGGCACGGTTGGGCGCGGTCGGCACCATCGGCTCGTCTGGGCGCATCGCAGGTGGTTCGCGGCTCGCTATCCGACGCGGGTGTACGTGAGTTGCAGGTCGGGCTCCCAGCGGTCGCCGCGATTCAACTCGCCACGGCCCGCCATGCGTCTACCGCCGTCGACGAGCTCCGCAGTGAAGCGCTGCGAGAATCCGGGCGCATCACGCCACCAATGCCACCGATCGCTTCGCAGCGCCACGAGATAGCGGCGCGACACGCCGCGCTCGTCGAAGTACATCATCGAGCATTCCCCGGCGTCCACGTCGGTGCCGAGAATCGCGATGCCGCTCGGGACCTCGGCCTCGTTGATCTCCGAGCGCATCACGAGGAAGGCTCCACCATCGGACCACGCAAAGCTCGTGCGGCCGCGGAGGATCTTGCCCGGCAGCAGGGGGTGCGAGCCCTCGGTGTGCCACTCGCCGACCAGGAAGCCGAGCGGCTTCAAGGCCGGATTCGGAATCGCCGCTTCGTGCCCGATCACTCTCGTCATGGGTGCAGTAGCTCCTGATTTTCAGCCATGTGTCATATGCGAACTCGAGACCAATGCAGCTAACGACTCGGCGTTCAGCCGCGCCGGCGTTGCGGCGTCGGCTGCAACGCCGGGTGTGACGCGGCGACCTGCGCGTAATTGTCGAGCCCGATGCTGCCATCGCAGCGGCCCGCCCAGGAGAGGAGCCGAACCCTCCCGGGAGAGTATTCGCTCGTGATCTCATTCAGCACCGCGTCCTCGACAGCAAGGTCGAGGATCGTTGCGCTGCCCGGCGCGGTGCCGCCCACATCCTGACACCCGATGAAGCGCTCGGAGAAGATTCCGGCGACGAGGTCGAGGAGGTCATTGGACTGCGACGACTCGCGGGGCTCAGCGGCCCAGACACTCGCGTGCGTGTGCCATCCGCCGAATGCCAAGCCCGGCTCGCCACCATCCTCGACCCACACGACAAGCCGGGCATCGGGATCCCCAGAGAGGGCGGGCACCTTGACGACCAGACTCCACTGTTCGCGCCCAAGGTCACGCTCCATCGTTGCGTACGCCTGCAGGTCAGGAAACCGCGCGAAGAGCTGCCGCATGAATACCCGCGACTCGTCCGTGAGCACGCTCTGATCCAACGAACTCGTCTCCGGCGTACTCATAGCCGCCCCCCTTGCTCTTTCTAACGACTGGCCGATGTGCCGCCGCTGCGGGCGCATTGGGTTGGCGGTGGGTGAAGCGGCAGCGGTCGGCACCATCGGCTTGTTGGGCAGAGGGTAAACTAGGGGTTACGGTTTGGAAGTGCTCGACGCCATCGTACTACCGCCTTCAGCCAGACGCCGCACGGGAGCGCTGGCGAGCCCGAAAGGCCTCGGATTCGGCGTGATACTCCGCGCTCGCCCCCGCGTGCCTCGCGTTCATTGGGTCGGAAACCCAGTAGCCGTTGCCGTGAATACGCAACATGGCGAGGTGCCACGGGCTGTCGTGGAATCGCAGCTCCATCAGTTCACGTTCGGGATCGCCGGGTGGCTTGTAGGAGTAAAACGACAATGCCTCCTGAACTGCAAGGTCTGAAGCGAGCCCGGCACATCTTGTGAGGGTCCAAGCGAACATGTGTCGCTCATGTTCGAGGCACTCAAGAAAATCTGCCTCTTCTTCCGGGTCGATCGGTGTCATGGACTCATGATCCCTCTACGGCTGTCGGCATCCGAATGCGAAGGCCGCCCCATCGAGCCCCGCCCTCCGTCGTTCTCTCGGAGGGTCCGCAGATTCGTCCTTCCTGATTGCGCTCGTTGACGCTGCCCAACGGCTGGCCGATGTGCCGCCGCATCGGGTGAATCGGGTTGGTGATGGGTGAAGTGGCGGCGGTCGGCACCATCGGCTTGTTCGGCGTGGGCCACGCTGCAAACAGCGATTGTCCTGCCCGGGCCGGTGCCCGTGGCAGCATCGGTCTGCCGCTTCTCGTCGTCTTCTCCGCTCTCACCTACCCGCTCCTCTCTCCTATTGCCCGTCGCCATCCTTCGTTGTTCGCTGCTCGTGCTAGCGCTCTTGACTGTCGTTATGGTTCGTTCGTTGAGAATCGTTGCTTTCGCGCGTCACTTTATCGGCGTTCTGTAAGTGCGCGGATAGGATATGATGCCGATACGCGCTGGATGCAATCCACCCGATCGGTGCCACCAAAATGACGTAGCCCGCACCTCCGAAGAGGACAATATTCGCCGCGAGCATCATCACAAGCGCAGCAGCGCCGACGAAGATCTTTGATCGAAGTGGGGGAAGCTCCGCTCTCATTCCCTCCCAATCCGGCGCACTGCCAAGGTAGTGCCCGCAGTCCTCGCAAATCGTCATGCCACGTCTGTGCGGCAGCCGACACACCTCGCAGTAGATCACCTCAATCATTCTGGGTCACCCTTCTCCCACAGGCCCGATGGCAAACCATCTGCTCGTTGCTCGTTGGAAGCTGCCGAACGGCTGGCCGATGTGCCGCCGCATTGGGTGCCGCGGGTTGGCGGCGGGTGAGGTGGGAGCGGTCGGCACCATCGGCTTGTTGGGCACCCTTCTCCTTCCTGATGACATGGACGGCACAATACCAGTGGCACCCACCAACTCAGGTCCATCCATCATAGTCATGGGCGCCATGACTACGAGGACGAGAAGCTCCAGTCATTGACAGCGATAAGTACCTCCCTGAGACCGATGTCCTTAATTTTGCGCGAGACTGGAGGAATCATTCCCTGCCTGTCAGTGATGAGCGCTACAAAGTCGGCCGGCAGACCAACACGATACTTGGATACGTAGTACGGAAGTGACGAATGCCACAGCCACTCGCCGTCGGTGGACCATCCGGGCGTGTCGGAAGGGTATTGATCCTTGTCAAAAACATCTCGCATTCTTGCCGGCGCTGCGGCCAGGCCAAACCCATCCCGCATGTATTTCGCGCATAGGTTGGCGACCTTGGCACCGATGCGTCCCTTGTTCTCCAGGATGCTTGGAGCGGACGCCGGTGAACCGAGCAATTCACGAAAGGTGATGACACCTCTCGGGAAGTCTTTCGTCGACTCTGCGGAACTCTTCTTCGACATCATGCTCACCCTTGCGTCGATCGGACGCCCGAGGCTCGTCTTCCACGGCCTACGCCCTGCTTCGTAGCCCTCACTTGTCGATGCGCTGTTCTGGCCGCCGTTGCGCTCGGTCTGTCTGGCGTCGCTCGCCGTGGCTGCCCAACATCTCAGTCGGCAGTCCGCCCGCTGCATATCCTCATAACGGGCGCCTTCTCCAGCTGCTGCCCAATTCCCTATCTCATTTCTGTACCCGGCTCTCCCGCCAGCCGCAACCCGCCCCGCGTCGCGCCCCCCTGCGCGCGCCGATGGGAGAGCCCACCATGCCCCGCTTCGTAGCCGCCTCGGCCACCCCTCCCCGCCGGCACTACTCCCCGCGCACCGAGGAGGCCTGTCCCCGCTGGAGGCGCGACCTCCTCCGCTCCCACCACCGCCGCCGCCCGCGTCGCGGCCCGCGCGCCGCGTTCGTCTTGTGTCGCTCCTTCCGTCCGTCGCACCCTCGCGCCCCCGATGAACCCCGACGACACCCTCTGGTCGACCGCCGCCCTCGACGCCCACGCCCGCGCCGCCGACCCCGCCGTCCGCGAGTGGGCCCGCGGCCGCCGCGCGGCGCTCGCCGAGCTCGCCCGCGACGACCTGCGCTTCGAGGCCGACGAGCTCCCGCCCGCCGTCGACGACCCGGCCCCGGCGCCCTTCGACGACGAGCCCCTCGCCCGGCAGTTCACCCGCGCGTGCGGCGTCCCGGCGGCCCGCTTCGCCGCCCGCGCCGACGCCGTCGTCGCCCGCTGGACGCTCCTCCCCCCCGACGCCCCCGAGCGCGCCGCGGTCTCCGACGCGCTGCGGGCGCTGCTCCCCGACG
>JAQBQI010000454.1 GCA_028287085.1 Myxococcaceae bacterium | reverse complement strand
CCCGCCGCGCGCAGGGCGTCGTGCGCGCGGGACGCGTCGCGGGGCTAGCCGAGGGCCCGCCGCACCACCAGCGCCGCCGTGCGTTCCGTGGTCATCGCGCGCTCGACCGGGCGTGGGCTCAGTTCAGGCTGTGGGGCAGGCTCAGGGAGAAGGGGGCGATGCGCGCCTCGAAGCGGTCGCCCGCGTCGTTGACCATCTGGTAGGTGCCCTCCATCGTGCCGCGCGGGGTGCGCAGCGAGCACCCCGAGGTGTACTCGAAGGACTGCCCCGGCCGCAGGGTGGGCTGCTCGCCCACGACGCCGTCGCCGCGCACCTCCTGGACGTTGCCGTCGGCGTCGGTGATCACCCAGTGCCGCGACCGCAGTTGCGAGGTCTCGCCGCCCTCGTTGTGGATCGTCACGGTGTACGCGAACACGTACTGCTGCCGGCGCGGCTGCGAGCGCTCGGGCAAGTACTGGCTCTTCACCTGCACCCTGATTCCTCGCGTGACTGCGTTCGACACGGTGGCACGATACACCAGCATCCCGGGCCCGCAGGTTGCGATCTACGGGGTCCCGCGTTAGTTCTCGGCGCGTCCCGAGGGACAGGTGAGCTCATGGCGATTCGAACGATTCTCCGCTACCCCGACAAGCGTCTGCGCGTGAAGGCCGAGCCGGTGACCGTGGTCACCGAGGCGGTCCGCGCGCTGTGTGATGACATGGCCGAGACGATGTACGCCGCCCCCGGCGTCGGCCTCGCCGCCCCGCAGATCGGCGTCTCGCTCAAGGTCTTCGTCATCGACGTGGCCTCGGGCACCGACGACCCGAGCGAGCTGCATTACTTCATCAACCCCGAGATCATCCACCGCGAGGGCGAGACGGTCTGGGAGGAGGGGTGCCTGTCGTTTCCGGGCATCCACGAGGAGATCGAGCGCGCCGAGAAGGTCACCGTGCGGGCCACCGGGCTCGACGGCAAGGTCTTCGAGCTCAAGGCCGAGGGGCTGCTCGCCATCGCCGTGCAGCACGAGTACGACCACCTCGACGGCACCCTGATGGTCGACCGCGTCTCGCTGCTCAAGCGCCGCATGATCGACCGCGACATGAAGAAGCGCGCCCTCCAAGACGCCCGCCCCTGAGCCGTGCTTCGCCGGTAGACTCCCCTCCCCCTCCCATGCGCCCCCGCGTCGTCTTCTTCGGAACCCCTGCCTTTGCCGTCCCCCCGCTCGCCGCGCTGACGAAGATCGCCGACGTGGTCGCGGTCGTCTGCCAGCCCGACAAGCCCTCGGGCCGCGGCAACGTCGTCAGCGCGCCCCCGACGAAGCAGTTCGCGCTCGAGCACGACATCCCCTGCCGGCAGCCGGCGAAGCTCCGCGACGGGGTGGTCGCGCAGTGGCTGCGCGAGCTCGACCTCGACGTCGCGGTGGTCGTCGCGTACGGCCGCATCCTGCCGCCCGACGTGCTCGCGGCGCCGCGCCTCGGGTGCCTCAACGTGCACGCCTCGGTGCTGCCGCGGCACCGCGGGGCGGCGCCCATCCAGTGGGCGATTCTCTCGGGCGACGCCGAGTCGGGCGTCACGCTGATGAAGATGGACGAGGGCCTCGACACGGGCCCGATGCTCTCGATCCGGCGCACGCCCATCGACCCCGACGAGGCCTCGCCGGCGCTCTCCGAGCGGCTCTGCGCGCTGGGCGTCGCGCTGCTCGAAGAGGAGCTCGACCACTACCTCACCGGCCTGCTCACGCCGGTGCCGCAGGACCACGCGCGCCACACCCTCGCGCCGCTGCTCACCAAGGAGATGGCGGCGATGGACTGGAAGCGTTCGGCGCGCGCGCTGCACGACCAGGTGCGGGGCTTGACCCCGTGGCCGGGCACCTCGACGACCCTCGGCGCGCGGCGCTTGATGGTGCACGCCACGCGGATGGACGATCCCCCGGCGGTGCTCGCGGGCGCGCCCGGCGAGGTGGTCGCGGTGGCCAAGGACCGGGTGTGGGTCGCGACGGGTGAGGGGCTGCTCGGGCTCACCGAGCTGCAGCTCGAGAACAAGAAGCGGCTGGCGGCGAGGGAGTTTCTCGCGGGCCACCCGCTGCGGCCGGGAACGATGCTGGGGCAGGCGTGAAGATCTATACGAAGACCGGCGACGACGGGGAGACGGGCCTGTTCGGCGGGGCGCGCGTGTCGAAGGCGAGCGCGCGGGTCGAGGCCTACGGCACGGTCGACGAGCTCAACGCGGCGCTCGGCGTGGTGCGCGCGGCGGGCGCCGAGGCGACGCTCGACGCGCTGCTCGGCGAGGTGCAGAGCGACCTGTTCACGCTCGGCGCCGAGCTCGCGACGGTGCCCGGCAAGGAGTCCGCGCTGGGCATCCCGCTGCTCAACGCGAAGGACGTCGCGCGCCTCGAGGCGGCCATCGACGCGAGCGAGGCGACGCTCGCGCCGCTGAAGAACTTCGTGCTCCCGGCGGGGACGCCCGTCGCGGCGGCGCTGCACCTCGCGCGCACCGTGTGCCGGCGGGCCGAGCGCGCCGTCGTGGGCCTGCCCGACGCCGAGACCGCCCGCGGCGAGCTGATGATCTACCTCAACCGGCTGAGCGACCTGCTGTTCTCGCTGGCGCGGCAGGCCAACCACCGCGCGGGCGTCGACGACGTGCCGTGGTCGCGGCGCGGCTGAGCGCGACCGCTCGGGCGGAGAGCCCGTAGACAATCACCGCCCCGGCGTGGCACTGAACATCCGATCCCATGCCGATCGATGAGCGCCAGCGCGAGTGGGCCGCCCGGGTGCACGAGCACAAGACCCTCGCGCGGCTGCTGCGCCAGGGGCGGCTCGTGCGCGAAGACCGCGCCCGCTACGACGCGCTCACCGCGGCGCTGCTCGACGAGCTGCTCCACGCGCGCGCGTCAGCCGTGGCGGCGGAGGAAGTCGTAGGTGTCGTTCCAGCAGCGCCGCGCTTCGGGGCGCCACACGAAGGCGTGGAAGGCGTGGATGCCGCCGGGGTAGTAGCGGGCCTCGGCGGGCGCGCCGAGAGCCTCTAGCGCGCGGGCCATCCGGCGCGTGTCGCGCAGCAGCGGGTCGGCCGTTCCGACGGGGAGGAAGAAGGGCGGCAGCGGGCGCGCCGGGCGCTCACCGCGCTCGAACAGACACAGCGGGTCGGCCAGGTCGAAGGACTCCGCCGCGCTGCCGCCGAGGTACGCGTCGGTGACCTCCTCCATGCGGTCGGCGATCCACCAGGGGAGCGCGTGGTCGCGGCGGTAGCGGAGCGTGTCGGTGACCTGGAAGATGCCGCACGCGGCGACCACCGCGCGGGGCACCACGCCCGCGTCGAAGACCCGGCGCGCGAAGGCCTCGGGCCGCTCGTAGCAGGTCGCCGCCGCGAGCGCGGTCACCAGGTTGGCGCCGGCCGACTCGCCCGCGACCACGATGCGCGCGGGGTCGCCGCCGTAGCGCGCGGCGTTCGCGAGCACCCACTCCCAGGCCGCGCAGGTGTCGTCGAGCCCCGCGGGGAAGGGGTGCTCGGGCGCGAGGCGGTACTCCGCGTTGAACACCAGGTAGCCCTGGCGCGCGAAGGCCAGGGCCATGATCCAGTGGGTGTCTTTGGAGAGGATGCGGAAGCCGCCGCCGTGGATGTACAGCAGCACCGGGTGGGGGCCCGGTCCGCTCGGGCGGTAGACGTCGAGGCGGTGCTCGCGGCCGCCGCCGTCGCGGTAGGGGACGTCGCGGATGCGCTCGACGCCGTGGGCGCGCGGGTCGGCCTTGGGGTGCAGCGCGCCGGCGCGGGAGGCGCCCCGGAAGAAGCCGTCGACGACCGCGGCGCCGACCGCGCGGCGGAGCGTGTGGAGCCGGTCGCGGGGCGCGCTGGTCATCGGCTCAGGGCGACTCGGCGAGGGGGAGTTCGTCCTTCGGGTCGCCGACCATCCAGCGGTCGAAGAAGCCGAAGAAGTCGAAGGGGACGGGCTCGCCGCGGATGCCCAGGCGGTCGTCGAAGTCGACGATGGCGAGGCTCGGGTCGGCGGCCCCCTCGGGGCGCTTCTTTCGCGCGCCGGGCTTCGCGTGGGAGAAGCACCAGCCGCCCTCACCCGCGTCCCCTTCGCCGCGCGAGAGGCGCAGCAGGTCGGCGGTCTTCACCTCGGCGTCGAGCTGCGGCACCGCGAGCTGCACCGAGGGCTGCACGCCGGGGCCGACGCCCGTCCACCCGAACTCGTCGAGCAGCACGCCGAAGCCGTTGTGCTGCTGGTAGAAGCGCCGCAGGTCGGCCGGGAGCTCCCAACCCTCGGCCGTGAAGGCGGGGCTCGCGTCGGGGGGGCCGCCGATCCAGAGCGTCGGGCCCGCGCGCTCGGGCAGCGCGTAGAGCAGGAACCACCCGCCGAGGTCGGGCCCGTCGGGCTGCGACGCGTGCTTCACCGCGCAGGTGAGGGTCGCGCCCGAGAGCCGCTTGACCAGCCGCGGGAGGAGCTCGGCGAGGGGGCCGAAGGCTGCGGCGGCGACCTCGGCGGCGCTCGCCGCGGCGGCCCACGGGCAGCCCGGGCTGCCCAGCTCGACGACCTCGGCGGACCACTTGGGGTGCTCGCACGCGAGCAGCACGCGGACGCCGTCGAGGCCGTGCTCGGCGAGCAGGGAGCTGCGCAGCTTCGGGTCGGGGATGTACGCCCCGCCGGACTTCATGGTCTTGCGGGTCGAGGTGATGAGGGACTTAAGGCCCGCGGTCGAGAGGGTCATATGAGCCGGGTGTTCTAAGCACAAACCCGCCCGCCGCGCGCCCCGGAATTGCGCGCTCCCGCTTTACCCGAAATGGTGTG
Organism: Myxococcaceae bacterium; assembly: GCA_028287085.1. Taxonomy (GTDB): domain Bacteria; phylum Myxococcota_A; class Polyangia; order Polyangiales; genus SCUS01. The sequence continues at coordinate 7,497 of JAQBQI010000454.1, read as the reverse complement.
CCGAGATGCGGGCGTTCAGGACCGAACCCTGATAGGCGACCCGGCCCCGGTCGGCGCCCGCGGCGCCGGCGATGACCATGAGCGGCAGGAGGTGCTCCTCGCGGGGGTGGGCGAGGCGCGCGCCGGGCGCCGCGGCCCACGCGATGAGGCGACGGTCGCGCTCGGCGGGGTCGAGCGCGGTGGTCTCGCTCAGCCACGCGTCGAAGGTGCCCGACATCGCCTGCACCTGCGCCCGCGGCTGGCGGAAGGCCCGCATGTTGTGGAAGCTCATGCCGCTGCCGAGCAGCAGCACCCCCTCGTCGCGCAGCGGGGCGAGCGCGCGGCCGATCGCGAGGTGCTCGGCGGGGTCGAGGCCCTCCTTCAACGAGAGCTGCACCGTCGGCATGTCGGCGTCGGGCCAGGTGAGCTTCATCGGGACGAAGGTTCCGTGGTCGAAGCCGCGGTCGGCCGAGGCGCCGCTCGGGACGCCCGCCGCGCCGAGGAGCTCGCGCACGCGCGCCGCCACCTCGGGGTGCCCGGGGGCGGGCCAGGTGATGCGGTAGGCCTCCTCGGGGAAGCCGTAGTAGTCGTAGAGCATCGGCGGGCGCGCGGCGGTCATCACCGTGGGCTGGGGCTCTTCCCAGTGGGCGGAGATCATCACCACGGCGCGCGGCTTCGTCGGCGCGAGGGTCTTGAGCGAGCGGATGTACGTCGCGAGGGCGTCGAGCTCGGCGGGGTCGCCCATGCCGAGGTCGACGAAGGGCCAGGGGCCTCCGCCGTGGGGGAGGTAGGCGACGGGAAGGCGGTGCGTGCTCGTGGTCATGGTGCGGACCTCCGGGTGGGGTCGGTGGGTGTCCTGCGTGCAGCCGGGCAGGGCGGCCGCGAGCGCCGCGGCGGCGGCGGCGAGCGCCTGGCGGCGGGTGAGGCCATCGTCGTGTGGGTCGTTCATGGCTGGAGAACAGCGTGCGAGCCCGGCGGCGACACCACAAGCGCGCGCCGCGGAACTCCGGGTTGCGTGGGAGGCAACGGTGCCGCGCCGGGGAGGGAATCGTTGCGTCGGGGAGAACCGTTACTCGCCGTAGCGGGCGACGAGGGCCTTGGCGCGCTCGACGAAGGCCGCCTGGTGGTGGCGCTCGAACTCGGGCCAGGTGGTGAGGGTCTTCGGGTCGACCATGCGGTCGAGGAAGAGCAGCCCGTCGAGGTGGTCGACCTCGTGCTGGAAGGTTCCGGCGGTGAGGCCGCGCACGACGCGGTCGATGGCCTTGCCCTCGCGGTCGAGGGCCGTCACGCGGATCTCGGTGGCGCGCGGCGCGACGCCGCGGAAGTTGGGCACCGAGAGGCAGCCCTCGTAGTTGTCGAAGCGCTCGTCGGTGCGCAGCTCGATCACCGGGTTGATGAGCACCGTGAGCGGGATGCGCGGCTTGTAGGGGTAGCGCGGGTTGTTGTTGACCTCGAGCGCGCACAGACGCACGGGCTCGTAGATCTGCGGGGCCGCGAGGCCGGCGCCGTTGGCGTCGCGCATCGTCTCGATGAGGTCGTCGATGAGGCGCTGGAACTCGGGGCTCGCCAGCTCGTCGGCGCCCACCACGCGCGACGGCTGCCGGAGGACGGGGTGACCGATGTGGGCGATCTTCCTGATGGCCATGGACCGTGTTCTAGCAGGCGCGGCGCGGGGCGGGATACGCTGCGCGCCGTGACCCGCTCCCTGTGCCTCGGCCTCGTCGTCTGCGCCCTCGGCTGCTCGCTCGGTACCTCGATCGTCGGAGGGTCGGCCCAGGACGCGAGCGACCGCCCCGAGGTGGGCAGCGCCGACCTCGGGCCCGCCGACGTCGCGGTCGAAGACACCACCGACGCCGCCGCGGTCGACGACGTCACCGACGCCGCGGCCGACGCGCCCGACGTGCCTGTCTTCGGGCGCACGGTGCTGCCCGGTCCGAGCCGCTCGTCGGCGGTGGCCGTCACGGCCGACGATGCGCTCGCCGTCGCGGTCAACCGCACCGCCGGCTCGGTGTCGATCTTCCGCCTCGCCGCGGGCGCGCCCGTCACCGCGACGCGCACCACCGAGGTCACCACCGGCGCGGGCAGCGAGCCCTGGTCGGTGGCGCTCTCGCCCGATGACAACACCGCCTTCGTCGCGCTGCGCCGCGAGGGGCAGCTCGTGCGCATCGACGACCTGCGCGGCGCGCCGACGGTCTCCGCCACGCGCGCCGCGGTCGGCGCCGAGCCCACGGGCGTCGCGCTGAGCCCGTCGGGGCGCACCGTCTACGTCGCCAACTGGGGCGAAGGGACGGTGTCGGTCGTCGACGCCGCCACGCTCGCGGTGAGCGACACGCTCGACCTCAACGCGACGCTCGTGCGCGGCGGCTACCTCGGCGCCGGCGCCGCCGCGCGCCACGGCCTCGCCCACCCGCGCGCGCTCGCCATGACCAACGACGGCGACGCCGACGACGCCGACGAGACGCTCTACGTCACGGAGTTCTTCGCGCAGCGCCGCAACACCCCCGGGCCCGCTGGGCTGGAGCGCTTCGACCAGAGCCACGTCGGGCTCGTCTACCGCTACACCGTGGCGACGCGCGCCCTCGAGGCGAGCACCCTCGGGTCGGCCGCCGACATCGGCTTTCGCAGCACCGACGGGGCCGCCGCGGGCTGCTTCCCCAACCAGCTCTCGTCGATCGCCATCGCCTCGGGGCGCGTCTACGTGACGGCCCTCTGCGAGTCGCCGCGCGGACCCGTCGGGCCCGGCGCACCCGCCGCCCCCGTCGACGGCGGCGCGCCCGCCGACGCGGCCGTGGGCGACGTTCCGACCGACGTCGCGCGCGACGGGGCGAGCGCCGTCGACGCGGCGGGCGACGTGCCCGACGCCGGGGCGCCGCCCGTCGCGCCGCTCGACCCGCTGCTGGCGAACTTCCGCGCGCAGCACACCGGCGCGATCTTCGTGCTCGACAACGCCATCGGGGCCGAGCTGCCCTCGCAGCGCGTGCTGCTCAACGCGCGCTTCTTCGCGCTCTACGAGAGCCGCCGCACGCCCGACGACGCCGCGCGGCGGTACCCGCTGCTGCCGGTCGACCTGGTGTTCCAGCCGCTGGTGGCGGGGAGCACGGTGGGGGCGACGGTGGCCTGGGTCGTCGGCTACGGCAGCGACGCCCTCTTCCGCGTGCGCTTCAACCCCTCCGGGGCGCTCGTCGAGGTCGGCAACCCGACGGTGCCGACGCTCCCGAACTACATCGACCTCGGCGCCGCCACGCCCGCCGCGCGCCTCCCCTACGGCCTCGCCATGACCGCCAACGGCAACAGCGCCGTGGTCGTCAACGAGCACTCGCGCAACGTCGGCGTGGTCACCTTCTCCAGCCAGACCGTGTCGTCGGTGGTCGAGTCGAGCGCCGCGCCCGCGGGCCCCGCGGCCCAGGCCAACGACGGCCGGCGGCTCTTCGTCACCGGCCTCGGCCGCTGGTCGCTCAAGGGCCAGTCGTGGAACTCCTGCGAGGCCTGCCACCCCGACGGCCTCACCGACAACGTCACCTGGTACTTCGGGCGCGGCCCGCGCCAGTCGATCTCCCTCGACGGCACCGCCTCCGCCGCGGGCGTTCCGCGCGTGATGAACTGGACCGCCGTCTTCGACGAGGTCGCCGACTTCGAGCTCAACGTGCGCGGCAACTCCGGCGGCGTCGGGGCCGTGGTGCACCGCGCCAACGACGGCGCCTCTCCCCCGCGCGTCTCCAACGACGACCGCATCGTCTTCGACGGCAACGCCGCCGTCGGCGCCCAGCAGCGCACCAACACCCCGCAGGACGGGCTCTCGGGCTCGATCGACGCCGTCGCCACGAGCATGGGCACGGGCGCGCCGCGCTCGGCCCTCGACGACTGGGCGCTCATCGCGCGCTACGTGGCGGAGATCCGCACGCCGCGACCGCCCGCGGCGGCGGTGGCGGCCGACGTGACCGAGGGCCGCGCGGTCTTCTCGCAGGCGGGCTGCGACGGCTGTCACGGCGGGCCCCAGTGGACCCTCTCGCGGAGGTTCTACCCGCCCAGCGAGGCCAACAACGACCGCGTCACGGGCGCGCTCATCACCCGCCGTTGGACGCGCCCCAGCGGCGCGCCGACCTCCCTCATCGGCGAGGGCGGCACCTTCCGGCTGTCGCCCTTCGACGCGGCCAACGACCAGCTCGCGTGCGCGGTGCGCAACGTCGGCACCTGGTCCGCCGGGCGCGGGGTGGCGCCGGCCGAGGTCGACCTGCTCGAAGTGCGCGCCAACATGACCACCGCGTCGCAGGGCGCCACGGGCTTCAACCCGCCGTCGCTGCTCGGCGCCGCGCACGGGGCGCCGTACTTCCACGCGGGCAACGCGCGCACCCTCGAGGAGGCCCTCGGCGCGAGGTTCGCGGCGCACCGCGACCTCTTCGCGCCGACGGGGATGTTCGAGGGGGCGGGCGGGGTGATCCGGCTGCGGCAGCTGCTCGCCTTCGTGGCGAGCATCGACGAGCGCACCGAGATGATCGCGACGCCCGCGCGCATCGGCGGCAGCAGCGGCTTCGACCCGGACGTCTGCGGTCAGCTGCGGTAGGCACCGTGCCGACGGGCTGAAGCCCGCGGCAACGTTGATCTCGGTGAGGATCCCCCCGAAGTCCGCAAGCGGACTGTCTCCTTCCGGACGGTGGAGGCGATGGGCACCGCCAAGCGGGAGTCCGCTTGCGGACTTCGGTGGATCTTCACCGGGCCCACCGTTGCCGCGGGCTTCAGCCCGTCGGCCCGCTCACTGCGTGCGCTGGATCACGTGGAACCCGAAGGGCGTCTCCACGATGCCCGAGATCTGGTCGACCTCCAGCTCGAAGGCGGCCTCCTCGAAGGCGCGCACCATGCGGCCGCGGCCGAAGCGGCCCAGCGAGCCGCCGCGCTCGCCCGCGCCGGGCTCGTCGGAGAACTCGCGCACCAGGCCGGCGAAGTCCTCGCCCGCGTTGGCGCGGCGCAGGGCCTCCTCGGCGCGGGCGCGGGCCGCGGCGGAGCTGCGCGTGACGCTCGCGGGGGCGTGCTCGCTGCCGGCGTACATCACCAGCAGGTGGCGGGCGGCGATCTCGCGCGGGCGGCGCGCCCCGCCGTCGCGGGCCGTCGCGATCTCGACCTCGCCGGTGGTCCCGTCGGTCGTGGAGGTGGTCACCGGGTGGGCCCGGTCGGAGCAGCTCGCGCGGGCGAGCAGGACGGTGAAGGCGGCGATCGCGGTGCGCATGCGCGCAAGAAACCACGGGGCCCGCGCGGGCGTCTACGCGTCAGCCCTTCTTCGCCAGCAGGCCCTCGCGGAAGCGCGAGAGCTGCGCGGCGATGTCGCCCACCTGCAACGGCAGCTCGGAGTTGAAGGTCTCCGAGGTGATCATCCCCTCCGGCAGCGTCGGCAGCGTCAGGAAGCGCGTCTGGATCGTCGGCTTCGCCGCCGAGCGGCCGTTGGAGCGCTTCACCGCGCGCATCAGGTAGAGCTGCTCCTTCGCGCGCGTCACGCCGACGTAGAAGAGGCGCCGCTCCTCGCCCGCGTCGATGGTCGAGGCGATGTCCGTCGCGCGCGGGGCGTCGGTGCGCGAGTGGGGGATGATCCCCTCTTCGCAGCCGAGGAAGAACACCGTGCCGAACTCCAGGCCCTTCGAGCCGTGCAGCGTGCTCAGCGTGACCTGGTCGAGGCCCTGCTCCTCCTCCTCCGCGAAGCGCAGCGTGAGCCGTTGCAGCACCGCGCCGATCTCGCCGATGGTCGTCGCCGCGGCCTTGTCCATCGTCTTCAGGAGCTGCTCGACGTTGCCCCAGCGCCGCGCCGCCACCACCGCCGTCGGGCCCGCCTCGAAGATGTCTTCCTTCAGCTTGATGGTGCGCGCCACCTGCGCGGCCACGGTGCTCAGCCCGACGCCCTTCTCCAGCTGCGCCCGCGTGATGCGCACGATGCGCGCGAAGTTCAGCAGCGACTCGCGCGTCGCCGTCGAGAGGTCGGGGATGGTCGCCGAGTGCTCGGCCGTCTCCAGCAGCGGAACGCCCCGCGCGAGCGAGTACTTCTCCAGCCGCGCGATGGTCACGTCGCCGACGCCCCGCGTCGGGTAGTTCACCACGCGCCGGAACGAGATCTCGTCGTGGGGGTACACGGCGAGGCGCATGTACGCGATGAGGTCTTTGACCTCGCGGCGTTCGTAGACCGAGGTGCCGCCGATGAGCCGGTACGGGATGTTGGCGAGCCGCAGCGCCTCCTCGACGCCGCGCGACAGGAGGTTGGAGCGGTAGAGCACCCCGATCTCCTTCTTCTTGTAGTTCTTGGCGAGCAGCTTCTGGATCGTCGCCATGACGAACTTCACCTCCCCCTCGCCGCTGTCGCAGTGCACGACCTTCACGGGCTCGCCGCCCACGCGGTCGGTGAAGAGCCGCTTCGGGAAGGCCCGCACCTGGCCCTCCATGATCGCGTTGGCGACCTCCAGCACGGGCCGGCGGGAGCGGTAGTTCTGCTCGAGCGCGAGCTTCTTCGCGCCGGGGAAGTGCGTGCCGAAGTCGATCACGTTGGCGATGTCGGCGCCGCGCCAGCCGTAGATCGACTGGTCGTCGTCGCCCACGCAGAACACGTTGCCCTTGTCGCCCACGAGCTGCTTCACCAACAAGAGCTGCGCCCGGTTGGTGTCCTGAAACTCGTCGACCAGCAGGTAGCGCATCTTCGCGCGCCACTTCTCGCGGGTGGCCTCGTCCTCGGTGAGCTTCTGCAAGGGCCAGAGGATCAGGTCGTCGAAGTCGAGCGCGCGCAGTCGCAGGAGCGCCGCCTGGTAGCGCGGGTACACCCACGCCGCGAGCTCGTCGTACTCGTTGGCGGTGCCCTCGGCGACGAGCTCCTCGGGGGCGCACATCGCGTTCTTCGCGTGCGAGATGCGCGAGAGGATCGCGCCCGTGTCGAGCCGCTTGCCGTCGACCTCGGTGGGCCGCTCGCGCAGCACCTCCTTGATGACCCCGGCGGTGTCGGCCGCGTCGTAGACCACGAAGGCGCTGCCGCGCGGCATCTCGCGCCGCACGATCTCGCCGCCGAGCGCGTGGAAGGTGGAGATCCACACCTCCTTCGCGGCGGCGCCGACGACGCCGTGGAGGCGCTCCTGCATCTCCTCGGCGGCTTTATTGGTGAAGGTAAGCGCGGCGATGGTGCGCGGCAGGTTGCCGGCCTCGATGAGGCGGGCGATGCGCTGGGTGATGACGCGGGTCTTGCCCGACCCGGCGCCCGCGAGCACCAGCGCGGGGCCCGCGCCGTGCGCCACCGCCGCGAGCTGGGCGGGGTTCAGGGGGAAGGTGCTCATCGCTGCTGGGAGCGTCTCTACACTACTCCGCGCGCAGGTCGACCGGCGGCGCGGCCTGCGCCCACTCGACGAGCACGTCGAGGTCGCCGGGCGCCCGTTGCCCGCACCGCCGGTCGCCGCTCCGCAGGGCCCTGCCGCTGGCCCGCACGCGCTGGGTGACGGCCGCGGCGCTCGCGCCCCACAGGCGGGCGCACACCACGCGCACGAAGGTGGCCGCCACGTC
>JAQBQI010000015.1 GCA_028287085.1 Myxococcaceae bacterium | reverse complement strand
GACGCTCGAGCCGGGGCAACGCTACAGCGAGGAGCTCGACGTGGCCGACCTCTGCGGGCTGCGGACGCCGGCGCTGGGCTTCGGGGCGCTGGAGTTCCATTACGGCTTCGCGCCGCCGCGGCGGGGCCGTCCCTCGCACGCGCGCTCGATCGTCACCGACGAGCGCGCGGAGACCTTCGCCGAGGTCACGGCATCAGCACCCACCTCGGTCGTCGCCGGCGCCGTCGCCGCGGGCGACGCCGGTCCGCCGGGCCTGCTGGCGCTCTCGGCGCGCGGGTCGAGCGCCCCGTCGGGGGGCGGTCTGCGCGCGACCGTGACGCTGCGAAATCCCAGCGTGCAGGCCGTCTGGACGCTGCTGCGCCCGACGCAGTTCTCCTTCGTGGTCACCACGCCCGCCGGGCGCGAGGTCGCCTGTGAGGCGCTCAGCCGGCAGCCCACCCCCCTCCGCGACCTCTTCGTGCGCATCCCGTCGCACGGTCAGCGGAGCTACACGCTGCTGCCCGCGATGTACTGCCCGCCGTCGACCTTCCAGGGGGGCGGGGTCTACCGCGCGCGGGCCCGCTTCGAGAGCCGGGCCGACGGCGAGGTCTTCGGAATGCAGCGGGTCTTCACGGGGATCGTGGAGTCTGCGAGCATCCCGTTGAGGGTGTCGCGCGGGCAGGTCGTTCCATTGCGTCCGCGATTCGAGTAGGTCGGTGGGGCGCCCGCCGGGGGCGTCGGAGGCTGCGATGGCGAAGATCCTGGTCGTCGACGACCAGAAAAACATGCGGATCACCCTCTCGATCATGCTCCGCGCGGGCGGGCACGAGGTCGACGAGGCCGCCGACGCCGACGCCGCGACGGCGAGCCAGCGACAGAGCGGGTACGACCTGGTGCTCACGGACCTGAAGATGGGCGCGCAGGACGGCATCGAGGTGCTGCGGCGCACCAAGGAGATGTTCCCGCTCACGGAGGTCATCGTGATGACCGCCTACGGGACGATCGAGAGCGCCGTGGAGGCGATGCGCCTCGGGGCCTACGACTACATCCAGAAGCCCTTCAACGAGCAGGAGCTGCTCGTGAAGGTGCAGCGCGCCGTCGAGAAGCGTCAGCTCGGCTCGCAGGTGGCCTTCTTCGCGGCGGAGTTTCGCGACAAGTACCGCTTCGAGAACATCGTCGGGCGCTCGTCGCCCATCCGCGAGGTGCTCGGCCGCATCGTGAAGATCGCCGGCTCCGACGCGACGGTGCTCATCACGGGCGAGAGCGGCACCGGCAAGGAGCTGGTCGCCAAGGCCGTGCACGTGAACTCGAAGCGCTCGTCGCAGACCTTCGTTCCGGTGAACTGCGCGGCCGTCACCGAGACGCTGCTCGAGAGCGAGCTCTTCGGGCACGTGAAGGGCGCCTTCACCGGCGCCAGCAGCCACCGCAAGGGCCTCATCGAGGAGGCCTCGGGCGGCACCTTCTTCTTCGACGAGATCGCGGAGACCTCCACCGCCTTCCAGGCGAAGCTGCTGCGGGTGCTGCAAGAGGGCGAGATCCGGCGCGTGGGCGACAACCGCGCGATCAAGGTCGACATCCGGGTCATCGCCGCGACCAACCAGGACATGCACCGCGCCATCGCCGAGAAGCGCTTCCGCCAGGACCTCTACTACCGGCTCAACGTCGTGCGCTTCCTGCTGCCGCCGCTGCGCGAGCGGCGCGAGGACATCCCCCTGCTGGCGCAGCACTTCATGGAGAAGGTCTGCCGGAAGATGAACACCCGCGTGCGCATGGGCGACGGGGTGATGGACTTCCTGCTGGCCTACGAGTTTCCGGGCAACATCCGCGAGCTCGAGAACATGATCGAGCAGGGCGTCGCGCTCGCCTCGCAGACGGGCGTCGTGCAGCTCGAAGACATCGCGCCGCAAGACCTCCCGACGGCCCCGCGCGACCTCCCCGGCGAGCGCTCGCTCGCGGCCTCGGTCGACGCCGCCGAGCGGCTCGCGATCGAGGCGGCGCTGCGGGAGTGCGACGGCAACCGCGAGCGCGCGGCCGACCTGCTCGGGCTGTCGCCGACGACGCTGTGGCGGAAGATGAAGCGGCTGGACATCCGCTGGCCGACCTGAGGGGTACGGCGCAGCGGACGGCGGGGTGAGGGGCGCTACTCGCGCGGGGTGAAGTTGAAGCGCACCTCGGCGAGGGCGCAGCCGCCGCGCGAGGGGGGAAAGGTCACCCGCATGAGCGCGGCCTTCACGCAGTTGACCAGCGGGCGGCTGCTCATGCCGGTGGAGACCTGCACCGCGTCGAGGTGGCCCGTGGTGTTGATCTTGAGCTGGGCCGTGAGGCCGCCGCGCAGCGTCGGGTTGGCCCGCAGCTCGCGCTCGTAGCACGCGCGCATCGCGCCGTAGTTGCTCTGCGCGGTGCGCTGCACGCCGCCCGGGTCGGACAGGGTGCCGGAGCACTCGCTGACATACCGGGTCACGTAACGGATGCGCGGCGCGGTGGAGACGTCGGGGGGCGGGCCCGCGTCGGGGATCTCGGGCGGCAGCTCGATCACGGCCCCGACGGAGGGGTTGGTGACGATGGCCGGGCCCGCGTCGCGCGCGACGGCGACCGGGCGGGGAGCGGGCTCGGTGCGGGTGAGCGCCCAGATGCCGGCGCCGCCGCCCAGGAGGAGCAGCACGCCGATGGCCGCATACTTCCCATTGCCCCCGCCGGAGGTAGGGGGCTTCAAGCTGTCATTCACGTCGGGATCCCTCCATCACGAAGAACGCGGCCCGGGTCATAGCACACGTTGGACGAAGCCCTCACCGCGCGGGCGCCTGCCAGGGGCGCATTCCGCGGAAGGTCACCAGGGTGACGGCGTCGGGGAAGATGCGTGCGCGGTAGCTGCCGACGTGCACGAGCTGGTGGTCGGCGTTGTAGCCGAGCGCCGAGACGCGCACCGCGCCGGGCTCGAGGTCGAGCAGGGCGTAGGTGCCCAGCAGCGAGGTGCCGCGCTGCTCGCGGCTCAGGTCGGGGAGGGGGTTGGTGTCGTTCTCGGAGAAGTAGACCACCGGGCCGTCCCAGGCGCGGCGGGGCGTGCTCTCGACGGTGGCGTTGGCGAGACGGACGTCGTCGCAGTCGTGCACCTCGCCCGCGAGCGCGCCGCGGCCCGCGCCGATGCCCGAGGTGAGCGTCGAGGTCGCGGGAATCGCGGTCCAGTCGGAGTTGGAGATGACGCGCGGGAGGAAGCGCACCGCGCGCCCGGTCACGCCGGTCGGCGCGGGCGTCATGCCGATCTCGCTGTTGAGCAGCACGAAGTTGAAGTCGTAGATCTTGTGCGACCAGAGCCCGGAGGCCTCGGCGTCGGCGGCGTCGCCCTCGGTGATCACGACGAGCTCGGTCTCGGTCGGGATGTTCGGGAGCGTGTAGCCGCCGGTGCGGCGGGTGAAGAGCACGCGGTCGCGCGAGGGGCTGTACACGTCCTCCATGCCCGAGGCCGGGCTCGCGGTGTCGCTCACGGTGGTGCCCAGCATCTGGCCCGGCGTGCCGTCTTCGTTCACGCGGTGCACCGACACGCGGATGTGCTGCGAGTCGCCGCCGTTGCCGAAGACGCGGACGTAGCCGAACATCGTGACGGGCTCGGAGACGCCCGCCGTGGGGTAGCTGCCCGGCTGGAAGCACCCGAGGTTGGGCGCGCCGACGGTGCCGCTGCGGCAGTACTCGCGGCGCTGGGTGTCGTCGCAGTTGGTGCGCTCGAGGCTGGCGCGCAGGGGCGACGGGGTCACGCAGACGCCGCAGGTGTTGACCGCGGTGCCGCGGCAGCCGGGGTTGGGCGCGCTGCGGCAGTACTCGTCGCCCGAGAGTCCGGTGCTCCCGCCGGAGTCGGCCGGGGTCGTGCCGTCGGTGGGCGTGGTGCCCGCGTCGGTCGCGGTCGTCGACGAGCCGCCGCACCCCAGACCGAGGAGCAGCCAAGAGACATGAACGAGCGAGCGCCGCATGGAACCTCCGATGCCTCGACACGAAGCGCGCGGAACCTAGCAGACACCTTCCCCGGCTGAACAGGTGGCGGATGTTCCGCGCCTGCGCGACGCCCCGGCGCGTCGGAAGGTTGAGGCCGCTCGCCGCGGGGTGATAGCGTCGCGACCTATGCCGCTGATCGAAACCGAAGAGGCCGCGCGTCGCCTGGCGCGCGCCATCGCGAGTGACGTCTCCCTCTACAACGAGGAGAAGATCACCAAGGGCTTCCAGAACGACGACCTCTTCGACGCGCTGAAGGACGAGATCGAGGAGGGGCGCCAGCTCTACAAGTCGCGCGTCTCGGCCGACCTCTACGAGCGCAACTTCTACGGCCGCGCGCTCGTCGACATCCTCGTGAAGTCGAAGCGGCACATCAAGTCGAAGGTCTGGTGACCCGCCCCCCCCGCGTCGTCGTCATCCCCCCGGAGGACGCGGGCCAGCGCCTCGACAAGGTGCTCGCGCGGCTGCTCGCCGCCGACAGCGTCTCGCGCTCGGCGATCAGCGCGTGCTTCGCGGCGGGCCGCGTGACCAGCGACGCCGGCGCGGTCAAGCCGACCGAGCGCGCCCGCGCGGGACTCACCGTCACCGTCGACCTCCTGCCGCCCGCCCCCATGATCGCCGTCGCCGAGGACCTCCCGCTCGCGGTGATCTTCGAGGACGAGCACCTGCTCATCATCAACAAGCCCGCGGGCATGGTGGTGCACCCCTCGCGCGGCCACGCCGGCGGCACGCTCGTCAACGCGGTGCTGCACCACGCCGACGTCGACGAGGAGGGCGACCCGCTGCGGCCGGGCATCGTGCACCGCATCGACCGCGACACCTCCGGCCTGCTCGTCGTCGCGCGCTCGACCGCGGCCCGCGAGGGGCTCGTCGCGCGCTTCAAGACCCACGACATCGAGCGCAGCTACGTCGCGCTGGTCGAGGGCGTGGTGCCCGACGCCGTCACCTACGACACCTGGCACAGCCGCCACCCGACCGACCGACTGCGCTTCACCTCGCGCGGCACCAGCGGCAAGCGCGCGGTGACCCGCGTCGCGCTCGTCGAGACCTTCGGCGGCGGCGTCGCGTCGATGGTGCGGTGCCGCCTCGAGACGGGCCGCACCCACCAGATTCGCGTGCACCTCACCGACGCCGGCCACCCCCTGCTCGGCGACTCGCTCTACGGGCGCACCGTGCGCGACCCTGCGGCGCGCGCCATCGCCGCCACCCTCGGTCGGCAGGCGCTCCACGCTGAGGTGCTGGGCTTCACGCACCCGGTGACGGGCGAGGCCCTGCGCTTCACCGCGCCGCCGCCCGAGGACTTCGAGGCGGCCCTCGCGTCGCTGCGCGCCCTGGTCGCGGCGACGCCCGCGGTCAAGCGTCGGCGCTGAGCCGCGGTTCAGGCGTCGAGGAGCTTACGCAGGCGCTTGGCGTCGGCGTACATGTCGACGTTGCAGAGCGCGACCAGCATCTCGTCGCAGCGCGACGCGCGGATGGTCGCCGCGGCGGCCTCGAGCGCCGGGTCTTCGTAGCGCGACTTGAAGCCGGCGGGGCCCGGGAGGCGGAAGCAGCCGAGGGCGCCCTTCGCGATCGGGGGGTGGCGGAGCGGGTCGCGCGCCACCACCACGGCGAGGTCTTTCACCGTGGCCTCGGCGTCGCGCAGCTCCCACGAGGCCGGCGCCTCCCAGACGAGCGGGGGAAGGCTGCGCTCCTGCGCGAGTGACTCGAAGAAGGCGCGAACGGCCGGGCGGTGCAGCTTGCTCGCGGTCATCTCGGGGGCCGACGTGACGATGATCGCGCGCGCGTCGAGGTCGCGGACCACGGGGAGGAAGGCCTCCCACGCGGCCTGCCCCGCGGCCGAGGGCTTGAACCCGTCGGCCGAGACCTCCTTCGGCGCGAGCGCCGTGAAGAGGAAGCCCTCGGGCGCCTCGCGCCGCCAGCGGCGGATCAGCGCGGGCCCGGGCACCCCCAGCATCGTGTCGGCGACCTCGACGGCGCGGAACTCCTTCAAGTAGCGCGTGGCGGGCACCGGGAAGCCCGAACATCCCAGGTGGATCATCTGGCCCGGACTATAGGCCCTTTCTCCGTCGCGCGGTGGATCTCTCCGGTATCCTGCCCGCCGTGGTTCGAACGCGTCGTTGTTCCGCGGCGTGCGCGCTCGCGGCGTTGGGGCTGCTCGGGGCGCCCGCGTTCGCGCAGGATCCGCCGCCCGGCGCCTTCGACCTGCGGCTGCTGCAGCCCTCGACCTCGCCGCGCAGCCTCATCGTCACCGACCTGCCCACCATCTCCGGCCACCTCACCTTCACCGCCGGCGTCTTCGCGGGCTTCGCCAACGGGACCCTCTTCGCGGCGCACCCGCCCGGCCTCGCGCCCGTGAACGTCGCCGACGCGGTGCGCGCCGAGGCGCAGCTGTCGCTCGGCCTCTTCGAGTTCTTCGAGCTCGGCCTCGCGCTGCCCGTGGTGCAGCAGTCGGTGCCCGACGATTTCCAGGGCGGCCGCGCGCTGCGCTCGGACGTCGCCGTGCGCCGCCTCGCGCCGGGCGACCTGCGGGTGACGGTGAAGGTTCCGATCGTGCGCGGGGCGACGGGCGTGGCGCTGCGGCTCGCGGCCTCGCTGCCGACGGGCGACGAGCGGCGCTTCGCGGGCTCGCCGTCGTGGACGCTCTCGCCCGCGGTGATCGTCGGCCGCGCGGCGGGCCGCTGGACCTTCGCCGCGCAGCTCGGGTTCACGCTGCAGGAGCG
>JAQBQI010000013.1 GCA_028287085.1 Myxococcaceae bacterium | reverse complement strand
CGGGTCGCGCCCGGCGGCGGGCATCGGAGCGGCCGGGCGGGGCGCAGCGGCGCCGGCGCAGCCCGCGGCGAGCGCGACGAGGATGGAGAGGAGTGGTCCCGCGCGCATGGTGGGCGCGAGTGTCGGGGCGGCGCGACGAGGGCGTCAACGAAAGGAGTTGGGCCCTGACTCGATGAATTCGGCAATCGCACTCGACGACCCCGTAGCGGCCCGGCCACATTGATCCTGCGAGACCGCTCGACGAACCGAACGTCGTGGACCATCGTTCAATCGGTACCCTCGCCACGCGGTGTGGGCCGTAGCGCGCAGCCGTCCTGCCCCGACCGTGGCGGAATTGCGAGCACCCTGGCAGTTCATCGCAGAGGCGTGACGAAGTTATCACTCTTCGCCGCTGGAGATTGTCTTGCACTGATGACTTCGAGGAGGTCCGCGATGGTCATCGATGCGCTGAAGAACCGCTGGACGCGCTGGGCCTACCCCTCGCCCCCGTGGACGACCTCGGGCATTGGCTACGTCCGCGCCTTCGCCACGCCGGTCGACGCGCTCGACCTCCCGCGCGGCTTCGAGGCCGTGCACGTCGCGGGCTGGACGATCGGCGTGCTGGCCTACCTGGAGCACCGCCCGCCCGCGGCGCTCGCCTACCGCGAGCTGCTCTGGATGCCCGGGGTGGTGCGCGCGGTCGACGCTGGCGGGCTCCCGCGCGCGGGCTTCCTCGTCGGCCGCTCGTACGTCGACGACGAGCGCGCGCAGCAGGGCGGCCGCGACCTCTGGGCGCTGCCGCGGGAGCTGGCCCGCTTCGTCCGCCGCGCCGACGGCGTCGAGATGTTCGCCGACGACGGCACCGAGATGGAGCTCGCCTTCGGCCACGCCGGCCCCGCGGTGCGGGTCGACCGCCCGCTGGTCACGCTGCAGCCCGAGCCCGGCGGCCTCGTGGGGCTGCGCGCCGACGTGACCGCGCGCATCGCCCTCGGGCGCGTGCGGGTGATGCGCTTCGCGGGCGACTCGCTCCCGTGGCGGTCGTGGCTCGAGCGGCGCGACGTGCCCATCGCCGCGGTGGCGCTGCAGCCCTTCGCGGCGACGCTGCGCGCGGCCGACCGCTGGCCGCGGCGGCTCTCCGGGGTGTTCGCCGCGACGGCCCCGCGGGCGAGCGCCTGACGGTGCGCCGGAGGGCCGCTCGATAGTCTCTGGTTTGATACCGCATCGCAGAAGGCCCCGCGGCCCTCTCCCCCCTTCTCGCTTGACGCCGATGTCCCCCAACCTCCCAGGTCCTGAGGGTGGACCTCATCTCCGCCGATGCGAAGGTGAGGCAAGCCGCTGGGTCGCTGGGGTTCCGCGCGATGGCGCGTCACCCCAGCGAATCAGCGGCTCGCATCACCTTCCCGCCGACCGAGATGGGGGTCAATCATCAGTCCCAGGTCTGGGAGGGGGCTCCCCGAGGAGAGCCGGGACGCCTTCGTTCTCAGGGGTATTCTGCTGTTCGGAAGCGCCCTCCCAGGTCTGGGAGGGGGTTGGGGGAGGGCCGCCGCGCCGTCTGTCGCTGCAGCCTCGACCGCTACGCGCTCGGCGCCCCGTCGCGCACCACGAGCACGCTGCGATCGAGGTGGTCGACCACGCGGCTCGCGGTGGTGCCGAGCAGCCCGTCGAACAGGCGGTGCTCGTGGGCGCCGACCATCACCAGCGCGACGTCTTCGGACTTCGCGACGTCGCAGATCACCCGCCACGGAACGCCGTACTCGACGCGCACGCTCGCCTCGAAGTCGTGCGGCACGCGGCGCCTCAGCGCTTGCAACTCGGCGCGCGCGCTCTCCTCCAGGGCGTCGCCGACGTGGCTCGAGGTCATCAGGTAGGCCTCGGCCGGAAACTCCATCGGCAGGTCGATGACCCGAAGCATCAACAGCGAGGACCGCCGCCAGGCCGCCTCGGCGATCGCCTCGTCGATCAGATACTCCTGCGACGCGCCCGCGCTCACCGGAACCAGGATCGTCTGCTTCATGGCTCCTCCTTCCGCCAAGGTCGCTGCATCGGGTGTTCCGCCCGGTGGAGGGGTCGCGGAGGGTTTCGGCGGTCGGAGCGACCGGGGACGCGGACGGGTTCAGGGGGTGGGAGGGAGCGGTCGCGCGGCAGCGATTGCACCGGGTGCGCGCAAAGGGTGCGGTCTCAGCGGACGGCGTCGACCTGACGGGACGCGCGGGGGACGGTGATCTGCTCGATCTCGTCGAGGACGGCGAGCGCGTGGGCCCGCAGCAGGCGGTGGCGAAAGTGCTGTGGATCAGCCTCGCGGCCGCTCCACATGTCGATCGACGAGAGCAGTTCGGTGGTCAGGGTTCGCATCGTGTCGAGTGCGTCCGTGGACTGATCAATCATCGGCGTTGTCTCCCGGGGTCGAGGCCTGTGCAGGAGGTGTTCCGGGGCGACCGGGGAGAGCGCGCTAGAGCCCGGCGGACGAACGCGGTAGCACCGCTGCCGCGTGAACGACCCCTGCCCCGGACCCGCCGCCCGATGAGGACCCTCTCCAGCAACGAGCTCGTCGCGCTGCGCGTGCTCGACGACGGGCACGAGCTCGTGGTCCCGCTGGGGTCGGCGCCGGTGACGCTCGGCCGGCGCCCCGACAACACCGTGGTGCTCGCCTCGCTCTGGGTCTCCGGGCACCACTGCCGGATCGAGGCCGCCGGGGCGGGCCACCGGATCGTCGACGCGGGCTCGCGCAACGGCCTGCTCGTCGACGGCCGCCGCGTGAGCGAGCACGCGCTCACCGACGGCGACGTCGTGCGCATCCCCGACCCGACCACGGCCAGCCTCGTGACCCTCACCTACGTCAACCAGCTCGCGCCCCGCGCGGACAAGGCCGCCAGCGTCGCGCTGCACCTCCCCCTCCCCGCGGGCACCGCGGTGGTCAACATCGGGCGCGCCGACGCGGGCCTCGTGCTCGACAACCCCCAGGTCTCGGCGCGCCACGCCCAGGTCGAGCGCGACGGCGCCGCCACCGTCCTCCGCGACCTGCGCTCCACCAACGGGACCTTCCTCAACGGCCGCCGCGTGGCCGGCGCCGCGCCGCTCTCGCCCGGCGACGTGATCCAGATCGGCCCCTTCAAGCTGCGCTACGACGGCGACAGCCTCGACTCCTACGACCTCCAGGGGGCCCTGCGCATCGACGCGCGCGCCCTGCGCCGCGAGGTGCCCGACGCGCGCGGCGGCGGCCCGCGGGTGCTCCTCGACGACGTGTCGCTGAGCATCGACCCGCGCGAGTTCGTCGCCCTCGTCGGGGGTTCGGGCGCGGGCAAGTCGACCCTGATGATGGCCCTCTCGGGCTACCAGCCCGCCGAGCGCGGCGAGCTGCGCGTCAACGGCGACGACTACTACCGCAACTTCGACGCGTACCGCGCCATCCTCGGGTACGTCCCGCAGGACGACATCATCCACCGGATGCTCCCGGTCGAGCGGGCGCTGGCCTACGCCGCGCGGCTCAAGCTTCCGGCCGACACGCTCGACGCCGAGGTGGCCGCGCGGGTCGACCACGTGCTCGCCGCGGTCGAGATGACCGCGCACCGCGACAAGCTGGTCGAGCACCTCTCCGGGGGGCAGCGCAAGCGCGTCTCGATCGCGAGCGAGCTGCTCAACGACCCGTCGCTGCTCTTCCTCGACGAGCCGACCTCGGGGCTCGACCCGGGCCTGGAGAAGAAGATGATGTTCACGCTGCGGCGCCTCGCCGACAGCGGCCGCACCGTGGTGCTCGTCACCCACGCGACGGCCAACATCACCCAGTGCGACCACGTCGCCTTCATGGCCGCGGGGCGCCTCGTGTACTTCGGTCCGCCGGCCGAGGCGCTGGGCTTCTTCAAGGTCACCAGCGGCGACTTCGCCGACATCTACACGAAGCTCGACGGCGTCGCCGACCCCGACGGGCCGCTCGTGCGCCACGACCTCCGCGACGAGTACGACCATTGGCTATCCGAGCACCCCGGCGCCGCCGCGCGCCCGCTCCACGCCGAGCTCTGGCGCGCCCGCTACGAGCGCTCCGCGCAGCACCGGCGCTACGTCGTCGAGCGCCTCGCCCGCGCCCCGCAGGGCCCCGCCGTCGAC
>JAQBQI010000437.1 GCA_028287085.1 Myxococcaceae bacterium | reverse complement strand
CGCGAGCGAGCGCCGCATCACCCGCGCGCTCGCCTGCGAGGCCGCCCTCGTCGCGGCGGTGCGCGAGCTCAGCGACGAGGAGTGCCGCGCGTACGCCCGCCGCGGCCTCCGCGCCGACGTCGCCTCGGGGCGGCCGGCGGCGGACGTGCTGCTGTGCGTGGTCGCGCGGGGGGAGCACGACGATGCGTAAGCTCCCCGCCCTCCCGAGCGTCGGCGACGGCGCCCTCGCGGTCGCGCACCGCCGCTGCGACCAGTGCCTGTTCGGCCCGTCGAAGATCGTCGACGACGCGCGCCGCGACAACCTGCTCCGCTCCTGCGCCGAGCGCGACATCGACTTCGGCTGCCACAAGGCCCACCAGCCGGGCTCGAGGCGGCGCGCCGACGTCGTGTGCGCGGGGTTCTACGAGAGCTACCTCCGCGGCGAGCGCACGGCCCGGCGGATCCGCGCGGCGCGCATGGCCGACGTCGTGGTGCGCGTCGACGTCGCGACGGGCCTCCCCGTCGACGAGGAGGCGCCCCGTGGCTGAGCGCGTCCACCCCCAGCACGACACCCACCACGTCGTGCCAGCCGCCCTCGTCGGCCAGATGCTCGCGCGCTTCCGGCTGGCGATCGTGGGCGCGTACGCCGCCGCGGTGGAGAGCGGCCGCCCGGCGGCCGAGGTCGCGATCATCCTCGCTACCCCGACCGAGGTGCGCCCCTTCCTCGCGCCGGGCGAGTACGAGCAGCTGCTCGCCGCCGACCCCACGCTCGACCTCGTCTGCGCGGCGGTGCCCCGGGCCCGGGTCGCGCGGGTGCTCGCCGAGGCCTGCGCGCCCTGCGCCGCGCGGTTCCTCCGGGAGGCCGCCCGGGGCACGCCGCTCCACCTCGCGGTCGGAGCCAACGCCATCACCCTCGCGATCTTCACGGGCGCCATGGCCGGGCCGGCCCGCGGCGGGGAGACGGTGCACTGATGGGACGCGAGACGGCCACCGTCGCGTGCCCGCTGTGCGGGCGGCGCATCGAGGGCGAGGTCATGCGCGACGAGGCCGGCGGGGTGCGCCTCCGCCTGCACTGGACCGCCCGTCAGGACGGCCCCGCCGATGCGCCGATGCGGGGGCGCCCGTGCGCGCAGCGCGCGAGGGTCTACCCGGAGCGGGAGGTGGGCGATGTCTGACCTCGCGCGCGAGGCCCGGCGGCTGTGCGAGGCCGTGCTCGCGGGCGGCCGCGACGCGACCGACGCGAAGGACCGCCTGCGGCGACGGGCGGTCGACTACGTGGAGGCGCTCCTCGAGGAGCGGACGGCGCTGCTCGCGGCGGCCGACCGCTACCTGCTCGCGCCGCAGGACGACGACGCCCGCCGCGCGCTGGAGGCCGTGCTCGACGAGGCCACGGCGCGGCCGCGCCCGGCCCTCGCCGCCGTGGCCGTGCCGTACCGCACGACCGCCGAGCCCGACGCAGACCGGGTCGCGGCCTGGCGCCACGAGGCGTGCCTCGCGCTGCGTCAGGGCGGCCTCCCCTGGCGCCGCCTGCTCCTGCGCGGGGAGGAAGAGACGGATGCGACGTGGCGGACCCGCACGCGCGACGCCGCCGCGGGGCTGGCGCCCTCCGACGTCGCGCGCCTCTACGACCGCGAGCGGGTTTGCCGGTGGGACAGCCGCGACGGGGGGAGGCCCTGATGGCGGCCGCGTTCCCGTTGCCGGTGCACGTCGCCCTCGACCTACTCGTGCGCGCGCACCTCCCCGACGCGCTCGCCGCCGAGGCCGCGCTGGCGGCGCAGTACTGCCCCGCGTCGCTCGCAGTGCTGCGACTCAACGGCGCCCTCCGGACGCTGCGTCGACGCGCGCGGGCGGCCGCCGGCGCCGACCTCGGCGCCGACGAGTGGGACGGCTGCAGCGGCGACGTCGGGGAAGGCGGCGCGTCGTGAGGCGCTGCACCCGCGAGGGCGTCGACTGGCCCCACCTGCTCGACCTGCCCGACGACCCGCTCGAGCAGCGTGCGTGGTTGCACGCCGGGCGCCGCCGGCGCGAGGGCCTGACCGTCAACCAGGGCTTCGCCAACGGCCCGCTCGTCACGCCGTCGCTGTGTGAGTACCTGCACCCGGCGCCGCCCCGGTGGGTGCCCACGTCCGCGGGCGCGCTCGCGCAGTGGGTGGTGCTGAAGCGCCCGAGCGACGCCGACGCGGCGTACCTCGTGCGCCGCTGGGAGGTCGGCCCCGGCGCCACTCTCGTGGCCTGCGAGGCCCACGGCGCGGGCTCGCTGCGCGCGGCGCGGGCGCTGCTCCCGCACGGGCTCGTGTGCCTCGGCCGCGCCGAGCACGACGACCCCGTCATCGCCGAGGTCTGGGTATGAGCGCGCCCCTCCGCCCGACCTGCCTCGTGGGCGTCGCGCTCTCGCGCGGCCAGCGCCGCGTCTACCGTGTCGGCCTCGACGTCGCGCCCGTGCGCGCCGACGTGGAGGTGCACGGGCGCCTCGTGGGGTGGTGCGACGCCGGCGGCCGCTGGACGGCGCAGACGGGCCTCACGCCGCTCGAGCTCGAGGCCGCGCCCCTCGCGTGCGAGCACGCGCCCCTCGCGCTCCCCGAGCTGCCGCCGCGCGCGGAGCCCCTCGGGCTCGCCGTCGTGGTGGCGTGGCGCAGCGAGTTCCACCTCGCCGCGTCGATCGACCAGGTGAAGCTCCGCATCCCGCGCCCGCGCTGGGCCCGGCTCGACGCGACGACGAAGCTCGCGCTCGAGCGGCCGTCGCCCGCGCACCGCGCCCTCGGCTGGGGTGAGTGGGGCGACGGGGCGTGGTCGGCCGTCGTCGGGCGCGGCGGCGACCTGCACCGCGCGGCCGATGACGTCGCGCTGCGCCACGGCCTGGCGCTCGAGCCGGTGCCCGTCGCCTGGGGGCCCGAGTGAGCCGCCGCGACGCCAAGCCCGAGAACGTCGCGCAGGCCCGCCGGCGCCGCGTCGAGCGCCAGCTGGACCGCGCCCTGCGCCGCATGCTGCG
>JAQBQI010000430.1 GCA_028287085.1 Myxococcaceae bacterium | reverse complement strand
GCCGCCGCGTTGGCGCCCGCGGCCCGCGCCGAGCCCGCGCGCACCCCGGCGTCGGAGGCCGCGTCGCGGGACTTCCGCGCGGGCGCGCTGGCCTACAACCGCCTCGAGTACGCCGCCGCTGCGACCGCCCTCCAGCGCTTCCTCGCCGCGGCGCCGCGCGACCCGCGCCGCGAGGACGCCCGCTACGTGCTGGTGCTCGCCCTCGACGCCGCGCACGACGCGTCGGTCGACCGCGCCGCCCGCGACTACCTGGCGGAGTTTCCCCGCGGGCTGCGCTTCGCCGAGGTCACGGTGCGGCTCACCCGCCGGCTGGCCGCGCGGGGCGCCTGCGACGCGGCCGCGCGGGTGGCGCTCGGCATGCCCGAGAACGCCGACGCTGCGTTGCGCGCCCAGGTGGTGCAGGCCCTCTCGCGGTGCACCGCCGCCGAGTAGCTCCGCCGCGCCGCGCGATGGACACCCACCGGGGCCCGTGCGATGCCGCGGCCATGGCCCTCGTACGCCCCTTCCGCGCGCTGCGCCCGCCCCCCGCCGTCGCCGCGCGCGTCGCCTCGCCGCCCTACGACGTCATCAACACGCGCGAGGCCCGCGCGCTCGCGGCCGGCAACCCCGACTCCTTCCTCCGCGTGGCGCGGCCCGAGGTCGACCTGCCCGACGGCGTCGACGAGCACGCCGACGAGGTCTACGCCCAGGGCGCCCGCAACCTCGCCGAGCTGCGCGCCCGCGGGGTGCTCGTCGCCGACGCCGCCCCGCGCATCTACGTCTACGCGCAGACGATGGGCGCCCACCACCAGGTCGGCCTGGTGGGCTGCGTCTCGGTCAACGAGTACGACCTCGGCATCATCCGCAAACACGAGAAGACCCGCGCCGACAAGGAAGACGACCGCACGCGCCACATCGACGCGCTCGACGCGCACGACGAGCCCGTCTTCCTCGCGTACCGCGCGCTGCCCGCCATCGACGCGCTCGTCGCGGCCGTCACGGCGCTCCCGCCCGACACCGACCTCGCCACCGACGACGGCATCCGGCACACCGTCTGGGTGCCGTCGGTCGAGCAGTCCGACGCGCTCGCGGCCCTCTTCGCGCGGGTGCCGACGCTCTACGTCGCCGACGGGCACCACCGCAGCGCCGCCTCGTCGCGCGTCCACGCCCTGCGCGACGGGGCGCCCGGCGAGCACGACCGCTTCCTCGCGGTGCTCTTCCCCGACGAGCAGCTCCAGATCCTCGCGTACCACCGCCTCGTGCGCGACGCGCAGGGCCGCTCGCCGGAGGCCCTGCTCGCCGCCCTCATGGACGTCTGCGACGTCGAGCCCACCACGGTCGCGGCGCCGCCCGCGCCGAAGTCGATGGGCTTCTTCCTCGACGGCCGCTGGTACCGCGCCACGCTCCGCCCCGGCCTCTGGGACCCTTCCGACCCCGTGGCCTCGCTCGACGCGGCGCTCTGCCAGGAGCTGATCCTCGACCGCATCTTCGGCGTCACCGACCCGCGCCGCGACGTGCGCGTCGACTTCGTCGGCGGCATCCGCGGCACCGGCGAGCTCGAGCGCCGGGTGCGCGAGGAGGGCTGGTCGCTCGCCATCGCGATGCACCCGACGAGCATCGCGGAGCTGCTCGCGGTGAGCGACGCGGGCCGGCTCATGCCGCCGAAGAGCACGTGGTTCGAGCCCAAGCTGCGCAGCGGGTTGTTCGTCCACCCGATGGGGTGACCGCGCCGCGCGTTGCGCCGCGACGGGCCGTGATAGCGTCGCGCCGATGATCCGACGGGCCGCGTTCGTGGCGCTGGTGCTGATGGGCTGCGGGTCGCGCACGGGCCTGCGCGAGCCGCGGCTCGACGCCTCCGTCGACGCGGCCGACATCCCCGAGACGATCGACGCCCCCGAGGCGATCGACGTCCCCGACGTGGTCGACGTAGTGGACGTGTTCGACGCGCCCGACGTGGTCGATGCGTTCGACGCGCCCGATGTCGTGGACGTGGTCGACGTGGTCGATGTGCCGGACGTGCCCGACGTGCGGGACGTTCCGGACGTGGCGGACGTCTGCGTGCCGGTGCGCGACAGCTGCGCGCCCTTCGAGTTCTGCGGCAACGGCCTCGACGACGACTGCAACGGACGTTCGGACGACACCTGCACCTGCACGCCGGGCGCGGTGCAGCCCTGCTTCGACGGCCCACCGGGCCGGCGCAACATCGGCGCCTGCCAGGACGGCACGCAGCGCTGCCTCGCCGCCGGTCGCTGGACGGAGTGCGAGGGCGGCATCTCCCCGCAGCCCGACGTCTGCAACGGCCAGGACAACGCCTGCACCGGCTGCCCCGCGGAGACGGGTTGCCCGATCCTGTGCCCGGGGCCCAACGATCCGCGCGTGCCCGACGGGCATCCCTTCGGCGAGTACCCGCTGCGCGGCGGCCTCTTCTTCGGCGGCCGCGCGACCTCGTGGCGGTGGACCATCCGGGGCGGTCCGTGTGACGAGCTCGTCGCGATGAGCAGCTTCACGCTGACCTCGCCCACGCAGCGCGACGCGGTGTTTCGCCCGTCGCTCTCCGGCGACTACACCGTGACGCTGACGGTGGTCGACGCCGACGGGCGCACGCTGTCGTGCACCTTCGTGGTCCACATTGCGGGCCCCGGGTTGCGCGTCGAGCTCTGCTGGGACCGCAGCAGCGACGTCGACGTCGACCTCTACCTGCACCGTCCCGGGAGCAGGGCGTCGTGGTGGCCCTCGGTCGGCGCCGCGCAGCCCACGCAGGACGCGTGCAGCTGGGCCAACTGCGAGGCGGTGATCCGCGGTGACACGGGAGGGATGCCCACGCCGCGGGCCAACTGGGGCTATCTGAACTCGCCGCTGAGCGAGTGCCAGGACGGCCCGCACGGGATGGAGTGGCGGGCGCTGGGCTTCTGCGGCAACCCCCGGCTCGACATCGACAACAACCTGTCGAAGGCGATGGGCACGCCCGAGAACATCAACATCGACCGGCCGCGCGACGGCGAGACCTTCCGGGTGATGGCGCACAACTTCACCGGAACGCTCACCCACCCGCTGGTGAACATCTACTGCGACGGGCGGCTCTACGGCACCTACGGCGCGGCGCCCGACCTGGTGGGCGGCTTCGCGGCGACCGGCGGCTTCGCGCGGGGCGCGATGTGGCGCGCGGTCGACGTGACGACGCGGGTCAACGCCGCGGGCGAGACGCGCTGCGAGCTCAACGAGGTGCACCCGCCGGGGATGACCTCGGGCTACGACGTGACGATCGACAACGTGCGGTTCTGAAAGCGGGTCACCACGCGACGGGCTCGGGTGGCCCGTAGCGGTGGGGCGCGAGCGTGCCCCAGCACCAGACGCTGTGGTCGCGGCGGATCGCGCAGCCGCCCCACACGCCCACGAAGACGCGATCGACGCCCTCGAGACCAGCGACCGGCCTTGGGCGCATCGCCATGCCGTTCGAATCGCAGGGCTCCGCCGTCGGGCAACCGAGCGCGCCGTGGGACCCATCCCCCCAGCACCGGACAGTGCCGTCGTAGAGCAGCGCACAGGTGTTGGCGAACGCCGTCGCGACCGATCGGACGCCGCAGAGTCCCGGGTCCCCGGGCTCGGTCACGCCCGGCAGACCGCCCTTGATCGTGCCGTTGCCGACCTTCCCGTGGTCGTTACCCCCGAGGCAGCGGATCGAGGTGTTCGGGAGCCGGTAGCACAGGTGATAGCCGAATCCGCCCTCCGCGAACCCGGCCGCCTCCGGGATCGCGAGGCCGGTGATGGCGGTGTCCGAAGCGTACCGGCCGTCGCGACGACGCCAGACCCAGCCCAACGCGCGCGGCCACATTGCGGCCACGTCGGACAACCGCGTCGCTCGAGGGGTCGCCGCGCTGCCGGCCGGCAGGAGGCGGTCGCCCGCGCCCCAGCACCAGACGCCGCCGTCGCGGCGCACCGCGCAGATGGAGGTGTTTCCGACCGCCAGGTACACCACCTCGGTGAGCCCATCGACCAGCGTCGGGCTCATCCGGCATGGCCGACCGAGACAGTCCTGGTCGCCCACGTGCCCGGTGCCCAGCATGTCGTACCGATTGGAACCCCAGCACCGAACCGACCCATCGCGGTGCCTCGTGCAGGTCGCACCCATGTCACTGGTCACCACCTGCTCGACGTCGATCAGACCGGGCACGGGCGTCGATGGGACGTTCACCTCGTTGGTCCTGCCGTTCCCGAGGCGACCTTCCGCATTGAGCCCCATGCACCGGACCGTGCCGTCACTCATCCGCGCGCACTGGTGCAACTGCGAGCCGATCGCGAGCTCGACGACGTAGGGCGCGTCGCTTGCCGGAACGTCCGCCGGGGGCACGTCGTCGTCGACCACCGGGCAGACGTGCGCCTCCGGACCGACGTCTCGCCCAGGCACATCGTTCGTCGCGTCGACCATCGTGGCGTCGACCGCCATCGCGTCGTCGCCGACCGCGCCCGCATCGAAGCGCACCCCGCCGCCCGCATCGACCGACCCGTCGTCCGCGGTCCCGTTCACCGTCGCCGCGCCACAGCCCATCGTCAGCCCGAGCAGCGCAACGCCCCACCTTGTTCTGCGCCTGCGGCAATCACTCATCCCTGCACCCCGATCGACGCTACCACCGTCGACATCCACCCCCGAGGCTGCCGTGCAGCATCCCAGATGCGTGGCAGGCACTCCGGAGTCCGCCGTGCAGCATCCCAGATGCGTGGCAGGCACCTCGCGACCCTCCGCGCAGCATCCCAGATGCGTGGCAGGCACCTCGGAGTCCGCCGTGCAGCATCCCAGATGCGCGCAACGCGCTCCCGACCCCGCCGAACACCCGCCCGAAGAAAATCTTCGATCCCCGGAAACCTCCGCCGCGCCCGCCGCGATGACGTTCGCAGGAGGTCATCACCAATGCCCAAGTCGAACAACGCTGCTTCCGCTTCCACCACCCCGCGCACCTCGACCCCGCGATCCCACGCGGCCCCCGAGGCGCCCCCGCTCCCCGAGGTCGTCGGCAACTTCGACGCCTTCACCCACCACCGCACGGCGGCGGGACTCATCCCGCTGTCCCAGGCGCTGCGCTGCCACGCCGATCTCCGGCTGGCCTACTTCAACGCGATGGCCGGGCGCTCGGCGCTCGTGGCCGCGCGCGCCGAGCTCGCCGCGACGGGCTTCCGCCTCGACGCCTCGCGCCTCGACGACCTGGAGTCCCTGCTCCAGGCGGTGATCTTCGCGGCCGGCCGGGTCGAGGCCAACCCCAGCGAGTCCCACGAGGTGATCTCCCTCCTCCGCGAGGGCCGGCCCTTGCGGCAGCTCCTGATGAGCAACGCCCGCGCGCAGTCGCTCGTGGGCCGCTGCTCGGCCGCCGAGGTCGCCCGCATCGCCAAGGGCCGCGGCGCCGTCGACACCGCGCAGGACCTCGTCGACCTCGCGGTCCTGCACGCCACGCCCGCGCTGGTGGTGGCGGGCGGCGTGGTCGCCGACGACGACGTGCGCCGCGCCAAGGCCATCGGCACCGCGCTGCTGGTGAAGATCCGCCCCAGCGGCACCGTGCGCGGCCACCGCCGCACGGCCGCGCAGCTCGACGCGGTCTCGCTCCGCGACCGCCTCTGGACGCTGCTCGTCCAGTGGTACGAGCACCTCGAACGCGCGGCGGGCGCCGTCTGGGGTCGCCGCTTCACCGACCACGTCCCGGCGTTGCAGGCGCGCCACGTCCCGCGCACCCGCGACAAGGCCGTCGCCCCGGTCGCCCCCACGGGCTGAACGCCCCGCGCCCGCCGTCTCACCCGCTCCCCTCCGCGGCGCTGGTATAACCGCCCGCGATGTCCAACAGCTCCCCTCGTGAAGCCGCCGTCCGCGCCTACCTCACGGCGCTGGCGGAGTTCGGGTCCGCCCTCCAGGTGCTCGACCAGGGGGAGCGCTGCCTCCGCGACGGCCTCGCGCCCTTCGCCGACGTGGCCGAGCACCTCGCGACCGAGGCCCCCGCCGCGCCGTCGACGCCCGCCCTCGACGGGCTCTGGCGGCCGCGCGACCCCGACGCACTCCTCGGACTCACCGACGTCTACGAGGTTCCTGGGCGCTTCGCCTTCCAGGGCGACGACGACGCCAACCTCCGCGCGCTCGCCGAGCGCGTGACCGCCGCCCGCGCCGAGCTCGCCCGCCAGCTCACCCGCCTCGAACAGCTCGCCGCCGCGCCCGCGCGCATCAGCGCCGCCGCCGAGTCGATGGAGCGCACCGAGCTCGAGAACAGCCGCGCCCAGGAGGCCGAGCTACTCCGGCAGTTCGAGCCCGAGGCGGCCCAGCTACGCGACCTGTGCAAGCGTTTGCTCGAAGCCGTGCGCGCCACCCGCCGCCCCGACCTCTCGCGCCTCGACGCGGCCGACGCGCTCTACCTGGAGTACGTCGCGCGCGTGGGCGGGCTCTACGGCAAGGCCCTGCCGGTCTTGCGCGAGGCGATCGCGGCGCTGTCGAAGGTGGCGCGCTGCGAGGTTCCGCCGTCGTGGCCCGACGCGCTGCCCTTCGCGCCGCACCTGCCCGACGACCTCATCACGTCGCCCGTACCCGAGAGCCCCGCGGCGCAGCAGCTGCGGCAGGCGTTGGAGTCCGAGGCCCAGCAGGAGGCCGCGCTCCTCCGCGCGCAGGACGAGCTCGGCGTGCAGCTCCGCCGGGTGGACGGCGAGGTGACGGCCATGGTGCAGCGCGAGACCGAGCTGCTGCGCGAGGTGGAGGTCGCCAAGCTGGTGCTGCGCTGGTGCACGCGGCACGACACGGTCGACGTGGCGCGCGGGGCGCTGGCGGCGATCCAGTCGGAGGGTCAGGCGCGCACGCAGGCGCTGGCCGCGGTGCAGTCGGAGGGGCAGCGGCTGGCGGCGCAGATCGCGGCGGTGCAGACCGACGCGACCGAGTGGGCCCAGGCGGTACAGGCCAAGGAGGCGGCGGCGGCGAAGCACCGCGGCGACGAGCCGGCGCTCTTCGGCAAGGACGACTGGCGCAAGAAGCTCCTGGAGCTCGAAGACGAGACCAACGACCTGCGCGGCGAGCTGCAACAGCGGCAGGCGCGCATCGTGGAGGGCAACGCCGAACTGGCGCGCATCCGCGGGCGCGAGAGCGCCGAGCAGGCGGCCATCGTGACGCTGACGCAGCAGCTCGACGAGGGCCGCCGCCGCGAGGCCCAGAGCCTCAAGGAACTCCTCGAGGTCGAGAAGGAGCTCGGGCCTGCGGTTCCGCCGCGGCGGCTGCCGAGCGCGCAGGCCGAGGAGATGCTGGCGGCGGCGGTCGCGGCCCGCAACGAGCTGCGCGCGAGGGTGGAGCGGCTGACGACGGAGTCGCGCCGGGTGAAGGAGGACGCCGACCGGGCCGCGGTGCAGCTGAAGCAGCTGGCGGCCGAGCGGGCGCGCACCGAGTCGGGCCTCGCGGTGGCGCTGCGGCAGTCGGGCTCGGCGCACGAGGAGGCCCTGCGGTCGCTGGCGGTGCGGCGGCAGGCGGCCTTCGAGAGCCACGCGGGCCAGGTGCTGGCGGGCCTCGAGGAGTCGCTGGCGCAGGTCGACCGCAACTTCATCGAGCCGGCGCGGCGGGCGATGCTGGTGCGCGCCGGGGTGATGACCGACGCGCCCGTGACGCTGCGGGCGAGGGGCGGGGCGCTGGAAGCGGCGCTCCCCGAGCTGCGGGCGCGCTGGGCCGCCGTGGTCGACCCGGCGGTGGAGACGCTGGCGGCGGTGGCGGGGGGCTTCCTGGCGACGATCGGGGCGCGGGCGCGGTCGGCGTGGCGGGGGGCTTCAGCGTAGGCGCAGCTCGCCGCGGCCGCGGGCGGCGAGGGCGGCGAGGAAGGTGCGGTCCTGGTCGGGACCGATGCCGACGACGTCGAGGCGCATGCGGGTCGAGACGCCCTCGGCGAGCCCGAGCAGGGCGCGGGCGATGGTGTCGCGGTCGGTCGGGCGCCCGTCGGAGAGGAGCACGATCTGCTCGGGCTGCATCGAGGCGGCGGCCTCGAGGGCGGCGACGGGCTCGGTCTCGTCGCGGGGCTGGAGCCCGCCGATCCAGCGGATGGCTTCCGAGAGACCGGCCTGGTCCATGACGCGGGGGTTCTGCCAGAGGCGGGCGACGTTGGAACTGAAGGCCACGACGTTGACCGCGACGTCGGGGGGCAGCGAGCCGAGCACCTTCACGAGCTCGGCGCGCGCGACGTCGAGCTTGGTGGGCGTGAGCCCCGGGGCGATGGAGAGGTCGACCGCGCGGGGGTCGGCCTCGCGCATCGAGTACGAGACGTCGACCACGAGCACGATCGAGCGGCCGCGGATGGGCACGTTGTAGAACGCGGGCTCGGCGCGCTCGGCCTCGCGCAGGGTGACCTGGACGGCGGCGGCCATGCGGAGCGCGTCGTCGCTGCCGGCGGGCAGCGAGCGGATGAGCTCGTCGAGCGCGCCCATGGTCTGCGCCGAGAGCACGACGTTGGCGCCCGAGGAGACCGACACCGAGGGGGCATCGCCTTCGAGCGCGAGCCGCCCGTCGCCCATGGCCGTCACCTCGACGCGCAGCGCCCCGCCGGTCGGAACCCACACCGCGCGCCCCTCGGGGTTGGCCCCTTCGGTGTGCACGGCGAGGTCGCCGCCCGAGACGCGCAGGCGCCAGCGGTGCCCGCCCCGATCGGCCACCACGAGGGTGCCGCCGCCGACGCGCCACTGCGCCGAGCCTTCGCCCTGGGCGTGCACGCGGACGCCGGTTCGCGCCGTGGTGCGGGTGGTGGTGCGGGTGGTGGTCGTGGTCGTGGTGCTACGGGTCGTGGAGGCGGCGCCTCCGGCGACGGCGAGCTCGATGGATCCGTCGATGATGACGAGTCCGCCGTCGACCATCGGTGCTCCGTCGAGGGTGACGGCCCCGCCGGCGATGACGTCGTCGTCGACGCCGACCGTGGTCATGCGCTCGATGGTGACGAGCCCCACGCGCCCCATCTGGATCGTCGCGCCCGCCGTCCCGCCCGCGCTCGCGGCGGTGGTGGTCGTACTGGCAATGCCGCCGACCCCGATCGGAGCGCCCCCACCGGTCGCGGTGCTGGTGCTGGCGGTGCTGGTGGTGGTGCTGCCCGTCGTGGTGGAGAGGTCGGTGGTCGTCGCGCCGGCGCCCCCGCTGGTGGTCACTGCGCCGTCGTTGCTGGTCGCGACGTTCACTGTCGGTGCGTGAACGTCGGCGGTCACTCCGCCCTGTGAATCGGCCGACCCACTGGAGGCGATCGCGCCGGCAACGCCGGCGAGCAGGCCCGCCGCGGCGACCGCGCGACCGTCGGCGCTGACCCGCGCCGACCCGCCCTGCGGGGTGACGGTGGCGCGGGCGGAGAAGAGGGTTCCGCAGCCGGTGAGGGTGGAGATGAGGGCGAGAGTCGAAGCAAGCGCGCGGGTGTTCATGGGGACCTCGCGGACCCCTTGAGCAGCCGACGTGCCAGCGCTCGCGGGCGTGAACCTCAGGCCGCGGCGCCACCACCCGACGCGCCCGAGCTCGGCGCGGTCGGGGGTGGCGGCGCGGCGGAGGGTGGCGCCACGTTGCCGATGCGATCGAGCCGCTCGCGCAGCGCGGCGGCGGCCGCCGGCGTGATGCCGGGGAGCAGCACCGCGCGACGGTAGCCCTCGACGGCCGCCGCCGGCGAAACGCGGTCGAGCTGTTGGAGCACCGCCGCGGAGGGCGTCGGTTGCAGCGCCACGGCGCCGAGCACGCGATCGAAGACGGCGGCGAAGGAGGCGTAAGGCGCGCGGCGCATGGCCTCCCAGGTCTCGGCGAACTCGCGGGTGTACTCGGGGTGGGTGAGCAGCACGGCGACCTGCGCGTGGCAGCTGAAGGGGAGCGGCGCCGTGCTGTGTTCGAGCAGGTCGACGCAGTAGGCGCGCAGCCCGCGGCGCACGACGACGGGGTCGAGGTCGACCGGCGCGTCGGGGGCGCCGAGCACCTCCGCGATGGCGCGGGCGACGAGCTCGGGGGTCCCGCGGACGAGTCCCGCGAAGGCCTCGGCGCGGTCGGCCTGGTCGGCGGTCGGGGCGAGGAGCGAGAGCGCGGCGAGGTGTCCGGCGGTGCAGTCGCGGCAGTCGTGGGTGGCGCAGCCGGCGGGACCGAGGTCGGGCTCGCAGGTCGCGAGCCGGCCGACGAGTGCGCGGCGCGGGGCGTCGCAGGCGCGGTCGACCGCGAGGTTCATCTGGGTGCGCTGCGCGACGGGGGTGTCGCCCGAGCGGAGGTCGCGGGCGAGCACGTCGACGCAGGTAGCGGAGAGCCCCGCGCACGAGGCGCCGCGCACGGTGCTGGCGGTGCAGTGCTCGTAGGCGAAGGGTCCGTCGGGCCGGGTCTTCTCGACGAAGCGGTCGCGGGCGTCGGCGGACGCGCGCATGAAGTTCACGCGAAACTCGGCGCGCCGGGCGGGCTCGCGGCGGGCGCGCCAGGTCTCGTCGAGCTGCGCGGCGCAGGCGCGGCAGGCGGGTGTCTCGCAGCGGGGCGGGGTCGCGGAGAAGCCCACGGGCGCCTCGCGGCACGGCGCCCACGGATCGCCGCGGGTGCACGACACGAGGAGCCCGATGCCCAGCAACCAGGGGAGCGGAGAGGCGCGCATCACTGTGGGGGAGAAGGTATCGCGAAGCGGAGGGTCAGTGGCCGCGCTGCTGGCAGGCGCGCATCCCGGCGGCGAGGTCGGGCGGCACCGCCGGCTCGCCGAGGATGTTCTGGCCGAAGCGCTCCCACCGCAGGCCGAAGCCCGCGCCCGGGAGGTTGGACCACCAGATGTGCATCGCGCGGCCCTTGATGTTGCGCATCGGGACGAAGCCCCAGTAGCGGGAGTCGTAGCTGTTGTCGCGGTTGTCGCCCATCACGAAGACGTGGCCCGCGGGCACGGTGCAGGGGGCGCGCACGCAGAACTCGGCCATGTTCGACTCGCGCTCGGCGGGGTCGCGCGAGAGCAGGGTGAGGTAGCTGTACGCGCCGTGCGTCTCGCGGAAGAGGCGCCGCGGGGGCACCTCGCCGTGGGTGACGCCCTCGCCGTCGTCGCCGCGCCAGGGGCCGACCTCGCAGCGGGCGAGGGGCTGGCCGTTGACCTCGACGGAGCCGTCCTCGCGCACCCAGACGCGGTCGCCGGGGAGGCCCATGACGCGCTTGATGAAGTCCTTGGCGGGGTCTTGCGGGTAGACGAAGACGACGACCTCGCCGCGGGCGACGGTGGCGCCCTGGAAGAGCCGGCGCTGCGAGTAGGGGACGAGCGGGCCGTAGATGAACTTGTTGACGAAGATGTTGTCGCCGACGTTGAGCGTCGGATACATCGACGGCGACGGGATCTTGAAGGCCTCGACGACGAAGGCGCGCACGCCGAGGGCGACGAGCACCGCGACGCCGATGGCCTCGACGTACTCGCGGGTGGTGCCCTTGCGCACGCTGGAGAGGTGCTGCTCCATCGCGACGTCGAGGGCGCGGACGGCCTTGGCGGCGCGGGGCGCGTCCTTGGCGGCGAGCGCGTCGTCGAGGGCGGCGCTGGCGTCGGCGAGGGCGGCCTTGGCGGCGCCCTTGGGGTTGGCCTTCTTCGAGAGGCGCTCGAGCTCCTTCTGGAGTTCGCGCGCCTCCGAGGTGATGGTGCGGAGGTCCATCACCCCGAGGCCGCGGGCGCCCATGACGCGGTCGCGGATGCCGAGCACGACGACCTCGAGCACCGCGAAGGCCAGCAGGTACTGCCACGGGGCGGCGTCGTCGATGACGTGGAGGAGGGCGAGCGACTGAACCAGCGCGACGGCCAGCGCGGCGGGGATCACGAAGTACCAGGCCGCGTACCAGACGCGGTCCTGCACAGTGGGAGAGCTCATCGACACCTCGCGCGGGCCATTGCCGGGCGGCCTATCACTCGATCTTGAGGATGGCCAGAAAGGCCTCCTGCGGGATGTCCACCGAGCCGACGGACTTCATGCGCTTCTTGCCCTCCTTCTGCTTCTCGAGGAGCTTGCGCTTGCGCGAGATGTCGCCGCCGTAGCACTTGGCGGTGACGTTCTTCCGGATGGCGCCGATGGTCTCGCGGGCGATGATCTTGCCGCCGATGGCCGCCTGGATGGCGACCTCGTACTGCTGCCGCTGGATCACCTCCTTGAGCTTCGAGGCGAGGTCGCGGCCGCGCTTGTGCGACTTCTCCTTGTTGAGAATGACGCTGAGGGCGTCGACGGGCTCGCCGTTGACGAGCATGTCGACGCGCACGAGGTCGCCCTCGCGGTAGCCGATGAGCTCGTAGTCCATCGAGGCGTAGCCCTTCGAGGCGCTCTTGAGCTTGTCGAAGAAGTCGAAGAGCACCTCGTTGAGGGGCATCTCGTACGTGAGAATGACGCGCTCGGGCCCGTTGTACTGCATCCCGATCTGGGTGCCGCGGCGGTCCTGGCAGAGCTGCATGATGACGCCGACCGAGGTGGCCGGGGTGTGGAGCGTCACCTTGAGGAAGGGCTCGTCGATGGCGAGGATGCGCCCCGGGTCGGGCAGGCGCGACGGGTTCTCGACGTCGACGGTCTCGCCGCTGCGGAGGCGCACCCGGTACACCACGCTCGGCGCGGTGGTGATGAGGTCGAGGTTGTACTCGCGCTCGAGGCGCTCCTGGATGATCTCCATGTGGAGCAGGCCCAGGAAGCCGCAGCGGAACCCGAAGCCGAGGGCGTCGGAGGTGTCGGGGTCGAAGCGGAACGAGGCGTCGTTGAGGCGGAGCTTCTCGAGGGCGTCGCGCAGGGCGGTGTAGTCCACGCTGTCGGTCGGGAAGATCCCGGCGAACACCATGGGCTTGACCTCTTTGTACCCGGGGAGGGCCTCGGTCGCGCGCCGCTTGGCGTGGGTGATGGTGTCGCCCACCTTGGTGTCGTGCACCGAGCGGATGTTCGCCGCGAGGAAGCCCACCTCGCCGGGCCCGAGCTCGCCGAGGGCGATCGGGTGCGGGGTGAACACGCCGATCTCGGTGACCTCGTACTCGCGCTGCGTGGCCATGAGGTAGACCTTGTCGCCCTTGCGGAGCGTGCCCTCCATGACGCGCACGACCACGACGGCGCCGCGGTAGCTGTCGTACCAGCTGTCGAAGAGGAGGGCGCGCAGCGGCGCCTTCGGGTCGCCCACCGGGGGGCGCACCTTCTTCACGATCGACTCGAGGATGTCCTTGATGCCGATGCCGGTCTTGCCCGAGGCGAGCACGGCCTCGGTGGCGTCGATGCCGACGACGTCCTCGATCTCCTGGCGGGTGCGGTCGGGGTCGGCGCTCGGCAGGTCGACCTTGTTGAGCACCGGGATGACGTTGAGGTTGGCCTCGACGGCCAGGTACACGTTGGCCAGGGTCTGCGCCTCGACGCCCTGC
>JAQBQI010000873.1 GCA_028287085.1 Myxococcaceae bacterium | reverse complement strand
AACGGCGGTTATCCCGCGCCGCCGCCCTTCGACGATTGACGCCCGTCGGCCGCGTCGGGTGTCATCGCCCGCATCGTGGCCACCCCTCCTGAACCCGTCTCCCGCCGCACGATGATCGCCACGGTGCTCATCGGGGCGCTCGGCTACTTCGTCGACATCTACGACCTGCTGCTCTTCTCCATCGTGCGCACGAAGTCGCTCACCGACCTCGGCGTGGCGCCCTCGGAGAGCCTCACGGTGGGCCTGTCGCTGCTCTCCTGGCAGATGTGGGGGCTGCTGCTGGGCGGCCTGCTCTGGGGCGTCATCGGCGACAAGCGCGGGCGCGTGAGCGTGCTCTTCGGGTCGATCCTGCTGTACTCGACGGCGAACATCGCCAACGCCTTCGTGCACACGCTGGGGCAGTACGAGTTCTGGCGCTTCGTGGCGGGGGTCGGGCTCGCGGGCGAGCTGGGCGCGGCGATCACGCTGGTGAGCGAGACGCTGCCGGCGAAGCACCGCGGGTACGGGACGGCGGTGGTGGCGGGCGTCGGGCTCTTCGGCGCGGTGCTGGCGGCCTTCGTGGGCAAGACCTACTCGTGGCGCACGGCCTTCATCGTCGGCGGGGTGCTGGGCTTCGGGCTGCTGGTGACGCGCGCGACGATGCTGGAGTCGGGGATGTTCGCGCGGGCGCGCGAGGAGTCGGTGAAGCGGGGCGACCTGGGGATGCTGTTCCTGTCGCCGCCGCGGTTGTTTCGGCTGGTGCGCTGCGTGTTGATCGGGCTGCCGATCTGGTTCGTGGTGGGGATTCTCGTGACGGGCGCGCCGGAGTTCGCGCGGGCCTTCGGCGTGACGGGCGAGGTGACGGGCGCGAGCGCGGTGCAGTCGACCTACCTCGGGCTGGTGCTGGGCGACCTCGCGAGCGGCGCGTTGAGCCAGTGGGTCGGGTCGCGCCGCAAGGTGGTGCTGGGCTTCCTGGCGGCGACGACGGCGCTGGTGGCGCTGTACCTCACGCAGTCGGGCGGAACCTCCGCACAGCTCTACGCGCTCTGCGGCGCGATGGGCTTCGGCATCGGGTACTGGGCGGTCTTCGTGACGATCGCGGCCGAGCAGTTCGGGACCAACCTCCGCGCGACGGTGACGACGAGCGTGCCCAACTTCGTGCGCGGGAGCGTGCCGCTGCTGACGGCGGCCTTCATCGGGTTGAAGAAGAGCGGGTGGTCGCTGGTGGCGAGCGCGGCGGCGGTGGGCGGGGTGTGCCTCGCGCTCGCGCTGGTGTCGCTGTGGCGGATGGAGGAGACCTACGGGCGGGAGCTCGACTTCGTGGAGTGACCCGTCACTTCACGGGCTTGCTCGAGTGCTCCTTGCCGTCGAAGCGCAGGAGGGTGGGGCGCCCGTCGAACTGGGTCGCCAGGGTGCACGGGCGCCGCCAGACCCGGTAGAGGTTCTTGAGGGTCTCCTTGCCCTTCTCCTGGTCGAGGTCGACGCCCTGGTGCTCGTGGCGCAGCAGCAGCTCGCCGCGGTTCTCGTAATTGCCGTCTTCGACGAAGATGAAGGGGTTGCCGAAGTTGGTCATCTGGAAGAGCAGCTTCTCCTTGATGGCCTTGAACTCGCGGGTATCGATCTCGAATCGGTCGTTGCGATTCGACCACGCGTAGGTGAACAGCTTGTGCTCCATGACGAACTCCGGCGTCAGGAACTCGTCGATGAACATCACGTCCGTGTAGAGCGCGCGCACCTCGAAGATCTTCTTGCGCCCGAGGTTCAGCTGGCGGTCCCAGTGCAGGCGGTCTTCGAGGCTGTTGCAGTCCTCCCACTCCTTGCCGAAGCGGCCCTTGTTCCAGCGCTCTTCGATGTTGCGATAGAGCTCGACGCCGAGCTTGTAGGGGTTGAGGTTCTTGCCGCCGCCGCCCATCACCGAGGCGTTGCGGTCGGCGTACTCGATGATCTCGCTCGCGTCGCAGGCGAAACCCGTCATGATCTTCGAGTGCCAGAAGCTGTTGTGGTTGACCACGCCGCCCGCCGCATAACGGTGCGTGTCCTCCACCGAGATGTCGTAGACGTCCGAGCGCCCGCGCTCCAGCGACACGACCTCGTCGTCCCAGCGCTCGACCTTGGTCCAGTGGTGCGAGGCGACGTAGGCCGCGAGCGCGGCCTGCTTGCGCTCCAGGCCGAATCCCACCACCTCCGCGAAGCGCGCCGCCGAGGCGCCCGCCACGTGCACGTGCCAGCAGCCGTCCTTCTGGAGCCGGCGCCGCGAGAGCACGCCGAAGTTCAACAGCAGCAGCTGCACCTGGCGCGACATCTCCGTCGACACGGTCGACAGGATCACCCCCTGCTTTCCCGCGTACCCGTCGCAATCGAAGTAGGCCCGCAGGAAGGCTCGCACCACCCCGACCGGTGACCGCATCACCTTGGCCGGCACGCGCTTGCGCGCCGCGCTCGGCCCCTCCGTGAGCCCGAAGGTCTCGACCATGAAGTCCGACAGCGACTCGGCGTGCACGAGCACCCGGTAGCGGTTGCCGTCGAGTCGCGTCTGCGCCTCCAGCCCGAAGGCGTCGTGCACCAGCGTCGCGAACTGCACCGCCTGCGGCAGATCGCCGGTGGTCAACCCGAGGTGACGCTTCACCCGACTGACGTGCCCGTCGCCCACCAGATACCCGAGAATGGCCCCCACCCGCGCGTCGAGCGTGGCCGGAACCTTCAACGCCTTGCGCCGCGTCGGCAGCACCCACGGTGTCTCCTCGTAGGCCGTCGTCTCCAGCGGCTGCGCGACCGCCGAGCCCGAGCGCGTCACCCGACCGGCGCGGTGGCGCAGCACCGTCCAGACGCTCACCCCAGCCTCCTCGGCGACGTCGTCGAGGGTGACCGAGCGCGGCGCGCCGTACGTCAGCGCGACCTCCTCCTCAGCCCACATTCCGCCGCCGCCGGAGACCCGCACCCTGTCGCCCGGCGCGAGCTCGTCGAGCCGCTTCCAGGTCTCGCCGTCGGCCAGCAGCACCCGGTGGTTGACCGAGCCGCAGAGCTCGATGCCCCGCCGCGTGCGCATCGTCACCGTCTCGTGATTGCGAATCACGTTCTGGCCGTACACCCGCCGTCGCGTCTGGCCGTCGAAGACCGTGTCGCTCGCGCCCTCGACGAGCTCGCGCATCGTCACGACGCCGGCCCGAGTGAACACCAGGCTGTCGGGGTGCAGGCACGCCCACCCCTCGTTCATGACCTTCGTCTGCGCCTGCGGCCAGAAGTAATACGCCTCCTCGCGAATCACCTCCAGCACGTCGCGCTCCCACTTCTCCAGCGGGGCGTTCTCCAAGAGGAACCACAGCACGTCGCGCATCGGACTCTCGGGGAAGCGCTTGGTCTTCGCGGCCTCGGCGTCCATCTTGGCGCGCTGCGCGTCGAGGTACTCCTTCGGGTTGATGAACGAGTCCATGTACCCGCTCGACTTCAACCTTGGAACCTCCTCGGCCGGCGCGTTCTCGTCCTTCTCCGGCGCGCGGGGGCGGCCCTCCAGCATGCGCCCCGGCGGGTCGATGAGGTTCTCCAGCGAGTGGCACACATCGATGAACTCCTCCACCGGGCTCACCCCGTAGCGGTCCATGTGCCGGCGGATGCGCGAGGCGTGGTTGGCGAAGGTGTCGATCCACTTGCGCGTGGGCAATCGATCCATCCGCGAGACGACCATGTCCTCGGCGCGGCCGGGGGGGCGGCGGTCCTGGTCGGTCACCTTGAAGGCGTAGTTGTTCTTGAAGAAGTCGTTGTGACCGCAGACGTGGGCCATCACCAGCTTCTGGTCGGTGAGCGAATTGCCCTCCAGCAGGTAGGCCACGCAGGGGTTGTTGTTGATCACCATCTCGTAGATGCGAGACAGCCCGTACTCACTCGACTTCTTCAGCCGCTCGTAGTCCATCCCCCAGCGCCAGTGGGGGTAACGCGTCGGGAAGCCCCCGAAGGCGGCCACCTCGTTCATCTCGTCGAAGCTGAGCACCTCGAAGACCTGCGGGAAGAAGTCGAGCCCGCTGCGCCGCGCGTACCCCTCGATCTTCTCCTGCCACTCGCGCAGGTACTCCGGCAGCGCCTCCCGCAACCCCGTCGACTCCATGTCAGCGACCCTTCCCCAGGAATTCCTTGATCGATCCCATGATGGCGTCCTTGTCGCGAATCTCCGAGGTCACCACGCGCTCGTCCTTGCCCAGATGCTCGCGCAGGTCCTTCACGAATTGGCCCGACCCGTAGGGGCTCTCGACCTGCCCGTAACAGAACATGTTCGCCCCCGGCAGGATCTTGCTCTTCAGGAGCTCGATGCACTGAAGAGTGTCGTCGACCGACCAGTTGTCCCCGTCGCTGAAGTGGAAGGGATAGACGTTCCAGTCGGAGGAAGGGAAGCGCCGCGCCAGGATCTCCGCGCACAGCTTGTACGCCGACGAGATCATGGTTCCGCCCGACTCGCGGGTGTGGAAGAAGGTGTCGCGGTCGACCTCGCGCGCGACCGCGTCGTGGATGATGTAGACCGACTCCAATCCCTGGTATTGCGAGCGCAGCCAGGTATCGAGCCAGAAGCTCTCGATGCGCACGATCTCCTTCTGCTCGTCGCCCATCGAGCCGGAGACGTCCATCATGTAGACGATGACGGCGTTGGCGACGGGCTGCACGCTGGTGCTGGTGCCGCGGTAACGGCGGTCTTCGCGAATGGGGATGATCGCGGGAATGGAGGGGTTGTAGCCGCCCGACGAGATCTGGCGCTTCAAGGCCTCGCGGTAGGTGCGCCGGAAGTGGCGCAGCGACTCCGGGCCCGAGCGCTGGATGCCCGTGTACTTGTCCTTGTCGGCGACGATGCGGGCCTTGCCCTTGGGCTCGATGCGCGGCAGCTGGAGTTCTTCGCCGAGGATCTTCGCGAGGTCGTCGAGCGCCACCTCCACTTCGAGGGCGTGCTCGCCGGCGTCCTTGCCGGCCTTGCCCTTGCCGTCACCCTCGCCCTCGCCCTCGCCGTCCATCGGGTCGCCGGGTTCGCCCTTGCCGCGCCCGACGCCGCCCGACTGCTTCTCGCCGAAGCGGAAGCGCGGCAGGTCGATCTGCGGCACCGGGATGGTCACGGTGTCCTTCCCCTGCCGGGCGACGAGGTCGCCGTGGGAGATGTACCGCTTCAGGTTCTCGCGGATGCGGCCCTTCACGATGTCGCGGAAGCGCGCGTGGTCCTGGTCGATCTTGAGCGCCATCGGTCGTCGATCACCTCCGCCGGGGAGCACCGTGACGGTCATCGCCGCGGGCGTCCGTACGGCACCGTACCATCGGGGCGGTGGGGCGACGAGGCGCTTGCGCGAGCGCCCGATCCCGATCGCTTCGGCGGGACCGGGAGTGGCTCGTCGCGGGCCCCCACCCGCGCTGCCGCGCGCCCCGCCCCCGCGTAGACCGCAGGGGCAGGGCTGGAACGCTGTCGACGCGGGCGCGAGCCTGTGGGCGCGAGCGCACGGATCGCCGGCGTGGGCGCGGCTGCGCGGGTCGGGGCCCACGACGGCAGACGATCGGGGCACGGTCGCCCGGACCTGGCCAGACGAGCGGACTACCCCGTTGACGCGGCGGCGATCTCACGTTCGATGCGGTCCAGAACGGTCGCGACGTCGGCGAGCACCTCGTCATTGCGGACTCGAATCACAACGAGGCCCTCCTCCCCCAGCGTCGCGGTGCGTCGCTCGTCCTGCTCGACCTGCTGATCGTGGACGTCGCCATCCACCTCGATGACGAGACGGGCGGCGGGCAGGTAGAAGTCGACGATCCATCCGCGGATAACGTGTTGGACCCGCGCACGCATGCCGAGGCGCTTCCCCCGAAGTTCGCGCCACAACGCCTGCTCGGCGGGC
This sequence comes from Myxococcaceae bacterium, assembly GCA_028287085.1. Taxonomy (GTDB): domain Bacteria; phylum Myxococcota_A; class Polyangia; order Polyangiales; genus SCUS01. The sequence continues at coordinate 1,108 of JAQBQI010000873.1, read as the reverse complement.
GTCAGCGGACGGCGCAAGCGCCTCGCGGCTTCGATCTTCGTGTGATGCGCGTAGGGCATGTCGTCTCGCGCTCGGCGACGGGCCATCCATTCAAGGTCGCACGGGACCTCCGGGCCGGCCATCGGGCGTTCGCCGTCCCGCGGCGCGGTCCTCGCCTGCCGCTACTCCGCGAGTGCGCTGCGCCTGTGGCCCCCACCCGCGCTGCCGCGCGCCCCGCCCCCGCGTAGACCGCAGGGGCAGGGCTGCCGAGAACTGCGCCCGTGCGATCGAATTGCGGGCGCGCTCACGCCGCCGTTCGGGGCGCACTCACGCCGCCGTTCGGGGCGCACTCACGCCGCCGTTCGGGGCGCGCTCACGCCGCCGTTCGGGGCGCGCTCACGCCGCCGTTCGGGGCGCACTCACGTCGACAGGCTCGCGCTCGCGTCGACAGCATTCCAGCCCTGCCCCTGCGGTCTACGCGGGGGCGGGGCGCGCGGCAGCGCGGGTGGGGGCCCGCGACGAGCATGGACCCTCCGCCGAAGGTCCTGACCCGCGCACGCAGTCGCCTACGGCGCCGCTGCCGCCGCCCGCGCACCCGCGTCGCGCACCGCGTTGCGGCAGCGGATCTCCAACACCGGCACCCCGGCGTCCTCCGGGATCGGCCACGCCGTCACCGCGGGGATGCAGTCGGGCGCGCCCTCCAGCTGCGGCTGGTCGAGCCGGAAGCGGTACCGCGCCGGCGTCGGCGCGCTCTCCCGCGCGCACACCCCGCGCTGCGGGTCGAGCACCTCCTCGCGCAGGATGCCGTCCCACCGCGCCGCCTCGAAGCTCTCGCCCGGCGCCAGCGTGATCTCCCCCGGCTGCCCCAAGCCCCCGTAGCCCGCCCCCGCGTCGGAGGTGCACAGCGGCATCTGCCCGATCGGGAAGGCCTTCACCCGCTCGACCCGCGGGCCGCCCGCGTACACCGCCGCCCGGTCGGAGCTCACGTTCACCCGGTGCGCGTGGATCAGCTCGTTGGAGTCGGGGTTCGTCAGGATGCGCAGCGGGATGCGGTCGACGTTCTTTACCCGCACCCGTAAAACCACCCGCTCCGTCGGCCCCGCGTCGGGCGGGCCCGCGTCGCGCGCCG
>JAQBQI010000424.1 GCA_028287085.1 Myxococcaceae bacterium | reverse complement strand
ACGGCCGCCCCGAGTGCGTCCTCGACTGCGACCTGAGCCCGCTGCTGCCGAGCGTCGTGCACTACCTCGAGCACGGCGGCGTGATGGTCGGCACCGAAGGGAAGGAGAAGGCCGCCCTCCACCCGCGCGAGACCCTCGTCTCGGTGAAGCGCTTCATGGGCCGCGGCGCCGACGACGCCGAGACGCGGCGCCTGGGACCGTACGACTTCGCCATGCCGGCGCAGGGCGAGTCCAACACCGTGCGCTTCAAGGTGCACGGCCGCGTGGTGACGCCCGTCGAGGTGTCGGCGGAGATCCTGCGCGTGCTGCGCACCAACGCCGAAGACAAGCTGCGCAACCTCGGCGGCGCGGTCATCACGGTGCCCGCCTACTTCGACGAGTCGCAGCGCCAGGCCACCAAGGACGCGGCCAAGCTCGCCGGCCTCGAGGTGCTGCGCCTGCTCAACGAGCCCACCGCGGCGGCGCTCGCGTACGGCCTCGACAAGGGCCGCACCACCGGCACCTTCGCCGTCTACGACCTCGGCGGCGGAACCTTCGACGTCACGATCCTCTCCCTCGACGACGGGGTCTTCCAGGTGCGCTCCACCGGCGGCGACGCGCAGCTCGGCGGCGACGACATGGACCGCCTGCTCGCCGAGTGGGCCCTCGGCCACATGGGCGTCGACGCGGCGCAGGCCGACCCCTCGCTGGTGCGCGCGACCCTCGACGCCGCCCGGCTCGTGAAGCACGAGCTCACCGACCGGCCCAACACCGTGTTCACCGTGGTGACGGGCGACGCGACCTTCGAGCGCTCCATTCGCCGCACCGAGTTCGAAGACCTCGTGAAGCCCGTGATCGACCGCACCACGCCCGCCGTGAAGCGGGCGCTGCGCGACGCGGGGCTGCGGCCCGACGAGATCGACGGGGTCATCCTGGTGGGCGGCAGCACGCGCGTGCCCGCGGTGCGCGCCCACGTGAAGGCCCTCTTCGGGCAGGAGCCGTTGTCCGATATCGACCCCGACCAGGTGGTGGCCTTCGGGGCGGCGATTCAAGCCAACCTGCTCGCGGGCGACGGCGCCAAGGACGACGCGCTCATCCTCGACGTCATCCCGCTCTCGCTCGGCATCGAGACGATGGGCGGCGTGGCGGAGAAGATCTTGCCGCGCAACACGACCATCCCGGCGGGGCGGGCGCAGCAGTTCACGACCTACGCCGACGGGCAGACGGGCTTCGAGCTCCACGTGGTGCAGGGCGAGCGCGAGCTGGCCGCCGACAACCGCTCGCTCGCGCGCTTTACGCTGCGGGGTATTCCGCCGCTCCCGGCGGGGGCGGCGAAGCTGGAGGTGACCTTCCGCGTCGACGCCGACGGGATGCTCACCGTGACGGCGCGCGAGCTCAACACGGGCGTCGAGCAGCGCATCGAGGTGACGCCTTCGTTCGGGCTCAGCGGCGACGACGTCGAGCGCATGCTGCTGGAGTCCTACGAGCACGCCGAGAGCGACCTCGTGACGCGGCAGCTGCGCGAGCGCGTCACCGACGCCGAGCGGGTGATCGCCGCGACCGAGGCCGCGGTGAAGGTCGACGGCGACCTGCTCGACGAGGACGAGCGCGCCGAGCTCGACGGGGCCCTCCGGGCGCTGCGCGACGCGATCGCGGCGGGCGACGGCAAGAAGATCCACCTGCGGACGGAGGGGCTCGACCGCGCGACGCACCCGCTGGCCGAGCGCCGGATGGACCGCGCGGTGCAGCAGGCCATGCGGGGCCGCGCGGTGGCCGACATCGAGGTCACGGTGAAGGACCGCGCGGAGCACCCGCACCTCGCGGCGGCCTACGCGAAGGACGACGACGCGAAGGAGACCCGCTGATGGCGACGGTTCGCTTTCTCAACACGGACGACGGCGCGGTCGAGGTGGAGGTTCCGCTCGGCACCACGCTGCTCGAGGCGGCGCAGAAGGCCAACGCCCCCGAAGGCTCGGCGTGCGGCGGCGTGTGCGGCTGCTCGACCTGTCACGTGCACGTGAAGCAGGGCTTCAAGCTCCTCTCGGAGATGGCAGACGAGGAGAACGACATCCTCGACAAGGCCTTCGACGTCGTCGCGGTGTCGCGCCTCGGGTGCCAGGCGAAGATCGAGCGCGAGGGCCTCGTCGAGCTGCACATCACGCGCGAGTCTTACGAGACCTGGTACAACGAGCACCCCAAGGAGCGCCACGCCCGCGACGAGCGCGTCAAGCTCACCGGGTCGCCGCGCACCAAGCCCGCCCCGTAGCTCGCCGCGGCGTCCCTCGTGCGCTGGGTCATCCTCGCCCTCTTCGCGCTGACCTACGCGTGCATCAGCGCCCGCCGCGTGTCGCTGCTGCCCATCGGCCGCCCCGCGCTGGCCCTCGTGGGCGCCACCGCGCTGGTCATCGCGGGGCACTTCGCCGGTGTCTACGGCCTCTCGCCCGACGCGGCGCTGCGCGCGGTCGAGCCCAACACCGTCGCGCTGCTGCTGGCGATGATGATCGTCTCCGCGGCGCTGGGCGAGGCCGGCTTCTTCGACCGCGCGACGGCCCTGCTCGCGGCGCGCGTGCGCTCGCCGGCGGCGCTGCTCTACACCGTCACCTTCGGCGCGGGCCTGCTCTCGGCGGTGCTCGTCAACGACGCCGTGTGCGTGCTGGCCACGCCGCTGGTGGTGCGCCTCGCGCGGCGCTCCGGGGCGGCCGTGCGCCCGCTGCTCTTCGCCGTCGCGATGGGCTCCAACGCGGGCAGCGCGCTCACGCTGGGCGGCAACCCCCAGAACATGCTGGTCGCGCGCCTCTCGGGGCTGAGCTACCGCGGGTACCTCGCGCACGCCGCGCTCCCGACGCTGGCGGCGCTCGCGGTCACCGCGGCGATCCTCCACGCGATCTTCCGCGGGCGCCTGGCCGAGGCCGCGCCGGCCGTCGAGGCGACCGCCGCCGACACGGAGGCGCGCATGCTGCCGGGCACGCTGCTGGCGGTGGCGGTGGTGGTCGTCGCCAACCTCGGCGGGGCGCCGCTCGCCTGGAGCGCGCTGGCGGGCGCCTCGCTGGCGCTCATCGCCGCGCGCGAGCGGGCCCACCGCGTGCTGTCGCAGGTCGAGTGGAGCGTCCCGGTCTTCTTCGCGGGCCTGTTCATCTCCGTGGCGGCGTTGCAGCAGACGGGCCTTCCCGCGCTGGCCCTCGGGGCGCTCGGCCCGACCACCGGCGCGCACGCCGACCGGCTGCTGGTGCCCACCCTCGCGCTGGGCTCGCAGGTGGTCAGCAACGTGCCGCTGATCCTGCTGCTCGAGCCGTGGATCCGCACCTTCCCCGACGCCGACCGCGCGTGGACGATCACCGCGCTGGTCTCGACCCTCGCGGGCAACCTCACGCTGCTGGGCTCGGTGGCCAACGTGATCGTCTTCGAGCAGGCGAGGGCGAAGGTGGGCTTCGTCGAGTACCTGAAGGTGGGAGTCCCAGTGACGGTGGCCTCGACCGCGCTCGCGCTGGGGCTGCTGCACCTGCTGGCCTGAGCCGCGGCGCTAGCGCGGCGATCAGTTTGGAATTGGCCTGAAATTGCGGGAGTTGGTGACGGCGCGCGCCCTCACCCCCGCTGCCGCGCGCCCCTCTCCATGAATGGCGAG
>JAQBQI010000870.1 GCA_028287085.1 Myxococcaceae bacterium | reverse complement strand
ACGGCGGCCGACCAGCGGGCGAGGGCGGCCCACGGGCGCGGCGGCGCGGCGGCCAGGGCGATGACGGTCGCGACGCCGACGGCGAAGAAGACCACGAAGGCTTCGCCCGCGAGGAGGGCGAGGCCGACGGGGAGCGCGGCGCGCGCGACGGCGGCGGCGGAGCGGTCGCGGCGCACGACGAGGTCCCAGGCGCCGACCGCCATCCACGGGAGCCAGGCGTAGCCGGGCAGGCGCATGCCGAGGGTCCACTCGGAGGCCATCGGGCCGGAGAGGGCGTAGGCGAAGCCGGCGAGGGTGGCGGCCTCGACCGAGCGCCCGTGGCGGCGCGCGAGGGTGAAGATCCCGACCGCGGCGAGCACGAGGTGCAGCCACCAGACCACGGTGATCGCCACGAGCGGGGCGAATACGTGGGTGAGTAACATCGGCGGGTAGAAAACGGCGTAGAGGGGGTCGGCGAGGGTGGGGAAGCCCAGTCCTTCGAGGGCGTTCCAGCGGGGGAGGTGGGCGTGGGCGAGGGCGTCGCGCACGCGCCACTGGGCGGGGTGCACCCAGCGGGTCATGTCGCGCATGCCGACGACGCGGCCCGCGAAGAGGGGGCGGTGCGCGAGGGCGAGGCCGGCGACGAGGCACGCGACGGCGGCGCGGAGGTGCCCGCGCGGGGCCGCGGGAGGGGGCGGGTCGCTCACGGGAACGCGGTGATACCACCGACACGACGGCGGTTGCGACGGGGCGCGCCATCGACGATGAATGCGCCAGCCAACCACATGACGACGACGCAAGACGAACGGGTTCCGGTGACGGTGTTGACGGGCTTCCTCGGGGCGGGGAAGACCACGCTGCTGAACCGGATTCTCTCGGAGCAGCACGGCCGCCGGGTGGCAGTGATCGAGAACGAGTTCGGCGAGGTGGGGGTCGACCAGGCGCTGGTGATCCGCGCCGACGAGGAGGTGTTCGAGATGAACAACGGGTGCCTGTGCTGCACCGTGCGGGGCGACCTCATCCGCATCCTCGGCTCGCTGGGCAAGCGCCGCGACCGCTTCGACCACGTCCTGATCGAGACGACGGGTCTGGCCGACCCCGGTCCGGTGGCGCAGACCTTCTTCGCGGACGACGAGGTGACGGCGCGCTACCGGCTCGACGGCATCGTGACGGTGGTCGACGCGAAGCACCTGGGGTTGCACGTCGACGAGAGCGACGAGTGCAAGGAGCAGATCGCCTTCGCCGACGTGGTGATCCTGAACAAGCTCGACCTGGTGGGCGCCGACGAGGCGGCCGCGGTCGAGGCGCGGGTGCGCGCGATCAACGGCGTGGCGAAGGTGCTGCGCGGCGTGCGGGAGGTGCCCATCGCGAGCCTGGTGGACATCGGTGGATTCGATATCAGCCGGGCGTTGGAGATGGAGCCGGGTTTCCTCGATGGGGACAGTCACCATCACGAGCACGACCACGAGCACGACGAGACGGTGACCTCGGTGGGCATCCGGTGCGAAGGCGTGGTCGACGAGGCGAAGTTCAACACCTGGATCACCGAGCTGGTGCAGGAGCGCGGGGTGGACATGTTCCGCACGAAGGGGGTGCTGAACGTGAGGGGGGAGGACGCGCGCTTCGTGTTCCAGGGCGTGCACATGTTGATCGACGGGACTTCGGGTGCGCCCTGGGGCGACGCGCCGCGGCTGAACGAGCTGGTGTTCATCGGGCGGGGCCTCGACCGGGCGGCGCTGAACGCGGGCTTTCGCGGGTGCCTGGTGTGATGGGGGTGAGGTCTCCGGACCGACGGAGCGAAGGAGTGACGCCGTCATGGCCACTACGTTGAAGTCATTGCGCGGGGGCAAGCGCGAGCTCAAGCCCTCCTGGCGCGCGTCGCTCACCGACTACGCACTGGGCGTCACCTGGTCGTCGGACGGGCGCTGGCTGGCGGCGGCGACCACCACCGGCGAGGTCACCGTCTTCGATGGGGCCAGCGGCGTTGTCCAATGGACCAGGGCGGTGCACCCCGAGGGGATGTGCGCCCTGGCCTTCGCGGCGGGCGACCCCGGGGTGCTCGCCACGGGCGGCATGGACGGCACCGCCCGACTGCTCGACGCCGCCGACGGGCGCGAGCGGGCGCGGCTGCCCAATGGCAAACAGTGGGTCGAGCACGTCGCGTGGAGCCCCGACGGGAAGTGGCTGGCGACGGCCGCGGGCAAGGCCCTGCGGCTGTGGACGGCGGCGGGCGAGCCGTGGCTGGAGACGCCCGCGCAGGAGAGCACGATCACCGGCGTCGCGTGGCGCGGCGACGGCGCGGAGGTCGCGACGGTGTGTTACGGCGGGGCGCGCTTGTGGTCATTGGCCGAGCGCGGGAGCAGCCGCCAGCTGGAGTGGAAGGGCTCGCTGGTGAGCGTCGCCTGGAGCCCCGACGGCGAGCTGCTGGCCTGCGGCAGCCAGGACTGCTCGGTGCACTTCTGGCGGGTGTCGACCGATATCGATTCGCAGATGACGGGATATCCCTTCAAGGTGAAGTCGCTGGCCTGGGACGGCGCGAGCGCGCTGCTGGCCACGAGCGGCGACGTCGATACGACGGTGTGGAAGTTCGGGGGGAAGGGCCCCGAGGGGAGCACGCCGGTGACGCTCAAGGGACACGGCGCGGTCGTCACGGCGCTGGCCTTTCAGCGCAAGGGCGGACTGCTGGCTTCGGGCGCCGCCGACGGCGTGGTCGCGCTGTGGGAGCCGAAGAAGGGGCCCACGCCGCGGGGCGCGGGCTTCGGCGCGGCGGGCACGGAGATCGGCGAGGTGTCGGGACTGGCGTGGCGCGGCGACGGCAAGGCGCTGGCGAGCTGCGACGGCAGCGGGGCGGTGACGGTCTGGTCGGTGGGCTGAACCACCCCGCCGCTGCGGCTTCGCGCCCACCGCTTGTCGCCCGGCGCGCCCTCCCGGCATAGTCCCGCCCATGACGTCGCCCCTCGCGTTCGCCGCCCGTCGCGCCGCCCTCCTCACCGCGCTCGCCGCGGCCCTCGCCG
>JAQBQI010000831.1 GCA_028287085.1 Myxococcaceae bacterium | reverse complement strand
GTAGACCTTCGTCGAGGATTGGGTGGTGAGCAGGGCGGTGGCGCCGGGATCGACGGTCACCGCGAGGGAGACGTCGTCGCCGTGCACGAGGCCGCCACCGAGGCTGCTGGTCACGATCCACGCGGCGCGGCCGGCTGCGCGGGGGAACAGGAGGCGCAGGGGGCCGGCGCTGCGAGCGCGGTGAACGTCGCTGCGGTGATCGCCGGCGCGGACGATGGCGGAGGCCGCCGTTGGAGCGCGACGGGGCGGCTCGAGCATGCTCGCGGGGTAGCATGGTTGCGATGTTGCTCGTGCCATCGCTGCGCCACCAGGGAGTCGACTCGAGCGGGCACAGGGGGCGATGCTCATCGTTGATGAGCCGTGCGGTGCCGTCTAGACGGGTCGATGACGTTGGATCCACGCACGAACACCCCGCCGATCCTGGTACGAGGCTTGTTGATCCATTGCGCGAAGTTCGTGTGCATCGGACGCATCCAAGTACGAGGTCGTTCACTGCCCGCGACGAGACCGAGATGGATCTGGTTGCTCATGATCTCGAACGAGAAGATCCGCCTGTCGGTTTTGCAATCGTGGGTCCAAGTGCAACGAGATACTCGCATCGCTGCACCTGTGACGCGATGAACCGTTCCCGGCCGACAAACCGGGGAATGATGTGCCAAATGGATCCAGGCCTCAACGAAGACCGCTCATGGACGAACTTCCAAAAACGGCATGGAACCCGAAAACGTTTCGGCCGAAGGCTATGGCCCCAAAACCGTTCGCGGACCACCGACGGCCGACGGCCGGCAGGTGAACCGCAGACGTTGGAATGTACCTCGATGAAAGCGCGCACATGAGAAACCCATCATTCCCCCTTCCTGGCTTCTTCATCTCGCGCGCGGCCTTCGAGACGCTGAACACCCTGGTCGCCGGTTGCTGAGACAACGTCCGTCCGGTGCTCCCGGACGGCGGTCCGGTGCTTCCGGACGGCGGTCCGGTGCTCCCGGACGGCGGTGAGTGCTGGGCGGGCCCAAGCCTGCTCGAGTCGCGAGCGAAACCCTCGGCTTCGTCCGTGGCCTCGCAGGTCTCGCCTTCTCTCCCAGGCCCGACGCTTTTTGCGGGGGGCACCTTGACGGTCAACACGCCTACCGACAACCCGGACACCTATCCGGCGGGTCAGGCCGTAGCAACAGGTTCCACGACCGGGGACCTGCGCTATTGCATCAACTACATTCTGGATAAGCAGGCGCAAGGCCTGGTGCAGGATTATCAAATTGTCTTCGCGCCGAGCGTCACGTCGATTCAACTGAACGCGAAACTCTCTATCCTCAACCTGCTCGGCACGGACACGATCACCATCGGAAATCCCGACCCGGCTCCCGCCGTGACGATCACCGGAGCGACGGGCACCGGAGGTTTCTTTATTCGTCAGGGAACCGTCGCGCTGCAAAATCTGACGTTTCAAGATCTGAGCGTGACCGGGGGCGCGGGACGCGGCGGCGGAGGCGGAGGATTGGGCGCGGGAGCCGCGCTGTTCATCGACACGGCAAACGTGACTCTTCATAACGTCAATTTCACGGGCAACTCCGTGGCTTCCGGGCTTGGCGCAACCGGCTCGGCCGGCGGCGGCGGAGGCCTGGGCGGAAACGGTGGTCAGTCCCAGGGCGGCGGCGGAGGCTTTGCCGGCAACGGCGGCAACGACTTCGGCGGTGGCGGCGGTGCGGGCGGCGATGGCGGGAGCAGCTTCGGCGGCGGAGGTGGCCCCATGTTCGGCACAGCCGGTGGCATCGGCGGCGCTTTCCCGATCTCAGCGGTGACCATCGCTCCCTATAATTTCTCGGGCCTTCCGTTGGCCGCATTCGTGTCGGGCGGCGGGGGCTACGGCAGCACCAACAACGGAGTCGCCGGAGCAGGTGCCGGCGCAAACAATTCGGGCGGCTTGGGCGGATCGGACGGCGACAGTAATGCCGGCGGCGACGGCGGAAACGGCGGCAGCCCTCAGGCCGGTACCGGTGCCGGCGGCGCAGGCAGCATCTCCATGGTCACGCCCGGCGCGTCGGGGGCGGCCGGCCAGCTCGGTGGCGAGGGCGGAGGCGGTGGAACCTACTACAACGGAATCGTGGGTGTCGGCGGTGGCGGCGGAGGCGGCGGCGGTTTCAGCGGTGGGGGTGGCGGCGGCGGAGCCGGTACCGTTAGCGGTGGCGGCGCGGGCGGAGGCGGCGGGCTCGGCGGCGGAGGCGGCGGTGGCTTCGATGCAAGCGGCGGTATCGGTGCTTTGTGCGGCGGGCGCGGCGGGAATTCGAGTCTGGGCGGTGGCGGTGGTGGCGGCGGTTGCGGCGGCGGTGGCGGTGGCGGAGGCTTCGGCATCAACGGCATCGGGAATGGTGGCGCTGGCGGGGACGGCGGCGGCGGGGGCGGGTCCTACGCCGGCGGGCCGGGCGGATACGCTTCCGGTGCCGGCAACGGCAACACCGGGGGATTTGGCGGCGGCGGCGGTGCAAACGGAACCGGCGGATTCGGCGGCGGCGGCGGAGAGAATGGTGGAGGCGGATTCGGCGGCGGGTGCGGTGCAAACGGAGGCACCGCGGGCCCCGGCGCAACCACCGGCAGCGTCGCGCAAGGCGGCAACGGAGCCGCGTTGGGGGGCGCGGTGTATCTCGGGTCTTCCAACGGCGCGCCAACCTTGACCCTCACGGGCAGCACGACCACTTCCAGCAATTCCACCTCGAACAATGGAGGAGGTGGCTTCGCGGGCGGCGACGATTTCTTCCTTTTCTCGGGCTCCACGTTGAACTTTGCACCGGCCGCGGGCGAGACCTCGACGATTCAAAATTCCATCGAGGATGACAGCGTACAATCCATTCCCGCTTCATCGACCTGGCAAGCCGGCAACGGAGCGGGCGCGAATCTCACCGTTTCGGGCGCCGGCACCGTGGTTCTGGGTGGAGCTCATCGTTACGCGGGCATCACGACGGTCTCGTCGGGCACGCTCGATCTTCGAGGGACGATTTATGCCGGCGGCACGGGCATCAGCAGCGTCGTCACCGTGAGCTCGGGAGCGACTCTCAAAGGCACCGGCACGATCGAGGCGCCGACGACGATGTCCGGGATTTTGTCGGCGCAGATCGCGCCCTCTGCTTCCGCGCATGGACACCTCACCTCCACTTCGACGGTCGATCTGACCGGAGCGACGGTCGAGATCGTCCCCGATGCGGGCACGTACACGGTGGGATCTCAATACACGTTGTTGACGAGCACCGGCATCACCGGCACGCCCGCTCTCCTGCTTCCGGCGGGCTTCGAGGGCGCGCTCACCTATCCTTCGAATTCGGTCGTGCTCACGCTGACCAAGGCGCCCGTGTCCTGCCCGACCGCGCTCATGAAACGACAAAGCTACTTCACGAGCACTTTGACGGATTGAGACGGGGCGGTTCGGAGAGACTGGAAAGCGCCTGCGAATCATGTAGAGGCCGCAGGCGCTCAAGGCCGCTGACGCATCTGAGGGCGAGTTACCGCGGGCAGGCCGACGAGGCCGCGCGTCCCTACTTCAAGTAGGCCGCGCCAAAGCGTACGCGGCGCCTTCAAGCCGCCCCTGGCTACCGAGCCTGCATGCTTAGAACCATGCAGAACTCGACAGATCACTGTCATATCTCGCCTCTGATTTGAACCTGCCGTTACCCAGGACGCAGAGTCGCGTAGCGGTCGTAGAGGCTCGCTGGCATCGCGTAGGCCAAGCTCCACGTGATCGCAATCGGCCGGTCACCGTTATGCGTCTCGTACACCGCGGGACCAAGGAACGCGAAGGGCGCATCCGGCGTCGGACGAACGAACAGGTAGAACGACCATCCGTTCGCGGGGCTCTCGATGTAACGCTGTCCCGACGGTCGGGTCACGCTCGCTGCGCTCTGGGTCTCCCAGTGGAAGAGCGTCGGGCTAATCGCGTAGTCCCGGTAGCGGGTGGTCGGCGAGAAGTCGGAGCTTGATTTGTCGAGCGTGACGAACAGCAACTCGCGCTTCTGGTCCTTCAGCTGAAGAATGCCGGCCTGCAGGTTGAGGCTCTTGTCGCCGGCCTCGACGTACCCCACGCCCGCCACGATCTCTCGACGCGAATAGTGACGGTGCAGGGCCAAGCTCCACTCGGGCACCGGCAGCGTCTGCGCCGCGAGGCCGACTCGATCCTCAAGCACCTCTCGAAGCTCCTCGAGCTCGCGAACGATCGACGGACGAGCCGCGAGGTACGCGACGGTGGTTTCGGCCGCCCGCAAGACGCCGCGGTGGTGCAGTTGCGATTCGAGCATCACCACCCGTTGCCGCTGCTGCGCCGTCAGTGGAGCCGTGGTGCCGCCATCGGCCAGGAGATCACGGTAGCTTCGCAGCCGGTCAGGCTCGTCGATGTGCTGCAGTCGTCCCAGTCGCTTGCTGAGGTCGTCGATCGTCTCCGCGTCCTCGTTCTCGGTCAGCGAGATCAGGCCGACGTTCCGCTGCAGGGTTGTCCAACCGCCCGCCTCGTAGACGTCTTCCAGCGTGCGACCGGTTTGATCGAGGAACTGCGCCAGCGTGGGACGTCCCGCGTCGGCAGACAGCTCGCGCAGCTCCGCAGACAACCGCTTTGCCCCGGCCAGCGACGAGCGCAGAGAGTGCAGGATGACGTCACGGGCCACGGCGTCGAGTTGCAACGCGCAGCCGCTCGGCAGGTAGGGGAAGCCTTCCTCAACCGCCTTCCGGAGCCGCGCCCGCGGGATGCCCGTGACTGCGGCGTAGATCGCGTCGAAGCGAAACTCGTCGCGGTGCTGGCCGATGAAATCGAGGACCAGGCAGGACGTCTTGCCTTTATGATGGCGAAGTCCGCGCCCGAGCTGTTGGAGGAAGAGCGTCGAGCTCTGGGTGGGTCGGAGGAACAGGAGCGTATCGATGAAGGGTAGATCGACGCCTTCGTTGTAGAGATCGCAGGTGAACAGGACGTTGACCCGTCGCTCGCGGAGGGCGGCAGGGGCATCTTCGCGATCCGGGCTGTGCCCGAACACGGCGCGCGCCGGGATTCCCGCTTCGTTGAAGCGCGCGGCCATGAAATTTGCGTGCTCGATGCTGACGCAGAATCCGAGTGCGCGCATCAGCCGCGGATCGGCGACGCGCATCGTGAGCTGGTGGCGAATTAGGTCGGCGCGCGCGCTGTGGCCGGTGTACAGCCCCCCGAGCTCGCCGGCGTCGTAGCCACTGCGGGACCACCGGACGCGGCGCAGGTCGACGCCATCGGAGATCCCGAAGTACTCAAACGGGACGAGGAGCTGGTCGTCGAGCGCGTGCCATAGCCGCAGCTCGGCAGCGATGTGGTCATCGAAGTCGGGGAGCAGCGACTTCCCGTCGCTGCGCTCGGGGGTCGCGGTGAGGCCGACGAGGAGCCTTGGTTGGAGCCTCGGGACGATCTCCTGGTACGACTTCGCCGGGACATGGTGGCACTCGTCGACGATGACGTGCGTGAAGTACTGGGGGCCGAACTTCTCGACCAGGTCCGAGGCTGCCGCACTTTGGATACTCGCGAATACGTGATCCCACTTCTTGGGCTGCTGTCCATCCACGAGGAGCTCGCCGAACGAGCGATCCTGGAGCGCATGGCGGAACGTCGTGCGCGCCTGATCGAGCAACTCGTAGCGATGGGCGAGGAACAGGAGGCGCGGTGCGACGCCGGTGGTCTCAAATTGCCGTGCGTAGTCGAGCGCGGCGATGACGGTCTTCCCGGTGCCGGTCGCGGCGACGACGAGATTGCGCCGGCGATTGTGGATGACCCGCTCGGCTTCGAGCTTGTCGAGAATCTCCTGCTGAAACGGCAGTGCGCGGAGGGCAACGAGGAACAGCTCCGCGGTAGGCGTCGTTTTCTCCGCCGACAGCGCGGCCGCAAGGCGAGCTCGCTGCACTTCATCGGTGGCGACATAGCTCTCGAACTCGCTGTCAGCCCACAACGTGTCAAACGTTCCATCGAATTGCTGGATCACGTGCGGGAGGTCTGCAGCGCACACCTTCACCATCCACTCATGGCCAGCGCCGAGCGCGGTCGAGGTCAGGTTCGCCGACCCGATATAGGCCGTCGTCATCCCCGAGTTGCGATGGAACAGCCATGCCTTTGCGTGGAGCCGGGTCCGACGGGTGTCGAACGAGATCTTGACCTCGGCGTTCGGTAGACGCGAGATCGCGTCGAGGGCGGCAATCTCGGTGATGCCCCCAAACGTGGTGGTTAGCAGCCGCAGCCGGGCCCCCGAGCGGCGCGAGAAGTCGTGGAGGGCGTCTCGGATCGCGTTGACACCGCTGACAGTGACGAATGCGATGATCGCATCGACCTGATCCGAGGTCGCGATTTCCCGACCCAGCTCCTGGCCCAACGGCGGCTCGCCACGGCTGCGCGTGAGCAGGGTGGAGGTCGACAGGGGTGTCCTGGGGCGGGCGGGAACAGCTCCACGGTAGAGCGACGTCAGCCGTCGTGGCGGCGTGGACGGCCGCTGTTCGCGGATGAGATCGGCGACATCGCCGTCGACCAACGTCGCGAGGTGGTCGATCAGCGTCCTGGCCAGCAATCTCGCGTGTTCGGCGCGCTGATCACGGGGCAGTGCGTCGAGCGCTCGCTCGATCTCGCGGCCCACGTGTCGAGCCAGCGCGATGTGCGCGTCTGCCTCGCCGAGGAGTGCGTACGTCTTGTCGAGGAGCACGGTCGCGAGTAGTGCCCGCTCGAGGTGTTCGGTGACGAGGTGTTCGTAGATGCCCTCGGGAAGTGGCTGGCTCTCTCCAATATCTGGTCGGGTTCGCGCCACGGACTTAGGCCCGCCTAACGGAGGTCACGGGCATGGCTAGCTCGACGAACCGTGCCATCGCACTCACGAGATGGAGATGCTGCGGGGTGCTGCACACCGGACGCAATAGCAACGGGCTTGCGACCAGCACACTCGCGCACCGCGCACGCGACGTCGCGACGTTGAGGCGGTGTCGGTCGTACAGAAAGCTCAGTCCTCGCGGTGCGTCCTCTGGCCGCGATGTGGCCATCGAATAGATCGCG
>JAQBQI010000814.1 GCA_028287085.1 Myxococcaceae bacterium | reverse complement strand
GCGCGCCGCGGACTCCGACGCGCTGCGGGCGCAGCTCCCCGACGCGACGGCCCTGCGCCGCCACCACGCCGTCGTCCTCGCCGCGCGCCTGCCCGGCCTGTCGCTGCCCGACGAGATCCTCGATGAGCCCGCCGACGAACCCGCGGCCTCCGCCGCCGCCCGCGGCTGGTGCATGGCGAAGCACCCCGAGGCCCTCGCGCGCCTGCTCGCCGCGTCGCTGACGACCGACCCGCCCCGCTCGCTGGAACAGCTCTTCCGTGCGATCGCACTCCTCAACAGCCGCACGGCTTCGGCGCTCCTGCGCGGCGCCTTCGAGCGCGTCCTGGCGCTCGGCGCGACCGACCCGCTGATGCAGACGATCGAGGCGCTCGGCGACCCCGCGCTGCTGCCCGACGTGCTCGGCGCGTGGCGGCCCGGCGAGCGCGTCATCGCGCGAACGGCGGCGCTGCTCGCGGCGCTTGGCGGCGGCGCCTACGCGCTGCCCGCGGCGGTGCGCGCGGAGGCCGACGCGCAGGCGGCGCTGATCGCGAAGACGAAGGTGCCGCGCCGCGACCAGATGGCGTTGTTCGAAGCGATGATGGCGGAGCCGCTGCGGCTCCAGCTCCGGTGCCGGGCCTGCGGGCGCGCGAGCCATCACCTGGCCGGACGGGCGACGCTCCACCCCGACCGCGAGGAGTGCCTGCGCGACGGCTGGGACGGCGTCTGCTTCGAGCGGATCTTCGTCTGCAAGTACTGCGGCGCCGAGGACGACTACGCGCTCACGAAGCCCGCCCACACGCAGCTCATGGCCGAGGCCCTGCTGAGCTTCCAGCCGGGCTCGCAGGAGGAGATGATCGAGCACGGCCCCCGCGTCGCGATCGGCGTCCCGGGGCTCTCCGACGGGACGCACATCCGCCGCGCCTCGGACGCCGTCGCCTACTGGCAGCGCCGGGTGGAGGCGCGACCGGGCGACGGCGAGGCGTGGCTGCGGCTGGGCAACATGCTCAAGAAGAACGGCCGCGCCGAGCAGTCCATCGAGGCCTACGGGCGCGCCATCGCGGCGCGGCCCGACGACCTCGACGCGCTCGGCCAGAAGCTGGAGCTGCTCCTCCAACGAGGGCGCGAGGACGAAGCGGGCGCGTTGCCGAGGTTGATCCTGCCGCTGCTGGCGAAGCCCGGGGTGGAGCCGTGGTTTCGGGAGGGGGTCGCGTACTCGGTCGCGCGGGTGCTCGCGAGCGCCGCCGCGAAGGGGCAGTCGCTGGGCCTCCACGCGGGCTGGACGAAGCGCGGACCGGGCGGCGTCGAGGTGCGGGAGATGGGCGAGGTCGACCTGCGGCGGGTGAAGGACTTCAAGCGACTGGAAGCCTTCCTGGCGCACCCGTCCGTGGAAGCGCTGGCCTTGTCCGAGGCCAGCCCGACGGCGCACGACGCGGAGCTGGAGGCGCTGCTCAACGCGCGGGCGCCACTGGCGACGATGCTCCGAGACAAGTACGACCTGGCGCCAACCCCGTCGCCGGTCGTGCGCGCCGAGCCGAAGGTGGGCCGCAACGACCCGTGCCCCTGCGGGTCAGGCAAGAAGTACAAGAAGTGCCACGGGTGAGCCCCGAGGCTTTTCCCCCCCGACACCCCGCCTACCGCTCGTCGTCCGGATTCCGCGCCGTCTGCCCGGCGCGCCGCCGCAGCATCATCTGCTGGAGGTCCTGCGCGTTGCGCTCCAACTGGTCGAGCGGCGCGAGCGACTGCGGCGGCGGCGACGGCGCCCCGCCCCCGTCCTGCTGCTCCGGCGGCGGCGCGCCCCCGTCGGGCTGCTGGCCGTTCGACCCGCTGTCGCCGTTGGCGCCGCCGTCGTTGCCCTGCGGCGACCCGCTGTCGCCCGGCTGACCGCCGCCGTCGCCCGGACCGCCGCCGTCACCCCCGCCGCCGCTGTCACCCGACGGGGCGTCGCTGCTGGCATCCTGGCTGGCATCCTGCGACGCGTCCTGCCCCGCATCGGGGCCCGCGTCGGGGTGGTCTTCTTCGTCCTTGCGCCGGCGCGCCAGGTCGAGGTTCCAGGCCGCATCCACCCAGCCCGGTCGCAGCCGCAGCGCCTCCTTGTACGCGTCGATCGCGTTGCGCCACGAGTGCTCCGCGAAGAAGGTGTTGCCCAGGTTGTACTGCGCCCGCGCCCGCACCTGCGTGTCGATGTCCTCCATCGGCGCGCCCGCCATGCCCCGCGCCGCGTTGCGAATCTCGTCCTGCGCCCCCGAATACCCCTCGGGCACCGCCGCGTCGCCGGCCATCTCCGGCAGCACACCGCCGTCGCCCGGCGCGAGCAGCACCCGAAACTTCGCGAGCCCGCGGTTGGCGTGCACCCCGGCGTTGCGCGGTCCGTCCCCCGGCGCCGCCTCGTAGTGCCCCAGCGCCTGCGGAAACTCCCGCGCGTCGAAGGCCGCGTTGCCCTGCGCCACCCGCGGCTCGAGCTCCTCGCGCGGCGGCCACGACCAGGCCGTGTAGCCCGCCAGCGCCACCCCGATCACCCCCGCGACGACGTAGGCCCTCACGGCGCACCTCCCTGCCCCGCGCGCCGCCGCACCCGCTCGGGCAGGAGCCCGGAGGCCACCAGCAGCAGCGCGAAGGCCGGCGCCAGCACCACCCACGCGAGCTCCTCGTAGACCGTGCGCTGCGTCTCCGAGACCTCCGAGCGGCGCAGCCGCGAGAGCGCGCGGCGAACCGCGTCGATGCCCACCTCGCCCGTGCGCGGGCGGAAGTACGTGCCGTGTCCCTCCGTCGCCACGTTGCGCAGCTGCTGCTCCATCTGCGCCGTGAACTGCGTCTGCTTGATCTCGCCGCGCGAGTCGCGCTCGTAGCCCGCCATGCGCCCGTCCTGCGTGTACGCGGGGATGGGCTCGGGCAAGGTGCTCCCGATCGCGTCGATGAAGACCTGCACCCCGTCGCTCGCCGCCTCGCGCGCCGCCGCCACCGGGTCGCCGTCGAGGTCCTCGCCGTCGGTGATCAGCAGGATCACCCGCGAGCGCCGCGCCGCCAGCGGGTCGCGCCGCAGGAGGTCGCGCGCCGCCGTGATCGCCCGCCCGATGGAGGTGCCCTGCACCGGGAACTCCCACGGGTGCGCGTCGCGGAAGAAGCGCAGCGCCGCCTCGTGGTCGGTCGTCAACGGGTACTCCATCGTGTCGCCCGCGAAGAGCACCACCGCCACGCGGTCGCCGGGCTCCTCGGTGAGCAGGCGTTCGAGCTCCGCCTTCGCGCGCTCGATGCGCGAGGGCGCCACGTCGCGCGCCAGCATCGACTTCGAGATGTCGAGGCACACCACCACGTCGATGCCGCGCCGCGCGACCACCTCGGTGCGCGACCCGTGCTGCGGCCGCGCCGCCCCCACCGCCAGCAAGGCCACCGCCACCAGCACGAGCACCGAGCGCGCCGCGCGCCAGCCGGCGGGCGACCCGTCGCGCAGGCCCGACACCAGCAGCACGTCGCCGAAGCGCGCCAGGTCGCGCCGGCGCGCCCAGGTCGCGTACGCCATCAGCGCGCCCAGCAGGGGCACCAGCGCCAGCAGCCACAACCACGCGATCGCCCCGAACCTCACGGGAACCTCCTCAGCCGCGTGGACGCGAGCAGCACCTCGAGCGCCAGCAGCGCGAGCGCCGCCGCCACCAGCACGGGGTAGAGCTCGGCGTAGCGCGCGCCCGCGTCGGCGATCTTGCTGCGCTCCAGCTGGTCGAGAATCGTGTGGAAGCTCTGCGCGAGCCCCGCCCGGTCGACCGCGCGGAAGAACTGGCCCCCCGTCGTCGTCGCGATGTCCTGCAAGAGCTGCGGGTCGACCGGGAAGCGCGCCGTCGCGTACACCGGGCGCCCCGCGAGGTCGACGCCCTGCTGCACCGGCGCCTCCTCCGCGGTGCCCACCAGGATCGTGTAGACCTTCACCCGCAGCGCCGTCGCGAGCTGCGCGGCCTCGCGCGGGTCGACGTGCCCGGCGTTGTTCGCCCCGTCGGTGAGCAGCACCACCACCTTGCTGCGCGCGTCGCTGTGCCGCAGCCGGTTGAGCGCCGTGCCGAGGCCGTCGCCGATGGCCGTGCCCGAGCCGTCGATGAGGTCGAGGCTCAGCGCGCTCACCATGCGCTGCAGCACCGTGTAGTCGAGCGTCGGCGGCACCACCGTGAAGGCCTCGCGCCCGAAGACCACGAGCCCCATCCGGTCGCTGCGGCGGCGCTGGATGAAATCACCCACCACCTCCTTCGCCGCTTCCAGGCGCGTGGGCTGGAGGTCGGCCGCGCGCATCGAGCCCGAGAGGTCGATCGACATCACGATGTCGATGCCCGAGAGCTCGAGCGCGTCGGGCGCGTCGACCCGCTGCGGCCGCGCCAGCGCGAGGCCCACCAGCACGATCGCCGACACCCGCAGGGCGCCCGGCAGGTGGATCAGCCGCGCGCTCAGCGTGCGCGGGACGCTACGCAGCGCCGCACCCTGCGACACCTTGAGGCGCGTCAGGGCCTCGCCCGGGACGGCGCCCGCGCGCTTCCAGAGGAGGCGCGAGCATACGTAGACCAGTAAGGCGCCGGGCAGCGCGAGGAGCAGCCACGGGTGCTTGAACTGGAGGTCCCAGCCCTCGAGGCGGGCGTAGGTGTAGAAAGCCCCGACGACGAGGCCGACGATGACCAGGGCCATGGCCGCGACCTGCCCGGCGGGCGAGCGGTGCGGGGCGATGGCGCGCCGCGTGGGGACGGGCCGTCCGCGGAGCTTCACGGGGCGCCTCCGCGCGCGGCTTCCTGCGCGGTGGACATGGTCGGGCGGCCGCGCTCGACGAGGGAGACGGCGGCGGCGAGGATCTCGTCGGAGTCCTCGTGGGCGGGCACGTAGCGGGCGAACTTCACGAGGTCGCACTCGCGCAGGAGGTTCTCGACCTCGACGGAGGTGACGCCCGGCAGCGGGTGCTTGCGCAGGTGGGCGAGGATCTCGTCGGTGGTCATCTCGATGGCGTCGAAGGCGCGCACGCCGCCGAGGTACCGGCGCACGACGTCGGAGATGGCGTCGTAGTAGTCCTTGGTGAGCCCGCGCGCGAGGAGGTCGCCGCGGCCGAGCACCTCGAGCGCGTCGCGGGCGATGAAGTACGGGTGCCGCGGCGGCGGCGGCGGGGGCACCACCTTCGGGCGGCGGCGCAGCCACGCGGCCAGCGAGAGCGCCGAGACCACCGCGACGAAGAGCGCGTCGAGGCCGAGCGCCACGTAGCGGGCGGTGAGCGCGTCGCGGCGCACGTCCTCGGGGCGGGTGACGTCGCGGGGCTGCGGGTGCGAGGCGTTGCCGAAGACCGAGCGCACGCGGAAGCGCACCTCGGGCGTGCAGATGCGGGCGATCTCGTCGCCGGTGTTCACCCGCGCGCTCATCGGGCGGATGACCACGTCGCCCGCGCGGAAGGGCTGCAGCGCCACGACCACCTCGGAGCGCAGGCGCCCGTCGCGCTCGCCGTGCACGCTGCGGTCGCGCTCGGGCTGCTCCCTGGCGTACTCGAGCTCGACGCCGGGCTGCTGGAGGGCCACCGCGTCGGGGTCGAACTCGACGCGGTCGTGGGTGCGGTAGCGGAAGGTCCAGGTGACGCGCACGCGGTCGCCGACCTGGGGGTTCGGGGGGTTGAGCGTGACCTCGATGGCGGGCGCGTGGTCGGCCGGCAGCGGGTCGGCGACGCACTCGCCGTTGCGCGCGACGACCGGGGCGACGGGGCGCGCGGCGGCGTCGGCGGCGACGGCGGCGTCCTGCGCGGAGGCCAGGGAGGGCGCGAGGAGGAGGGCGACGATCATCGCGAGGCGCTCGACCCGTGGGCCCCCTTCCCCGCTGCCGCGTGCCCTACCCCCGCGGGGCGGGGGCAGGGCTCCGACGCCGTC
>JAQBQI010000777.1 GCA_028287085.1 Myxococcaceae bacterium | reverse complement strand
GGGCCCTCGGTGAGCGCGCCGCCGACCAAGCGCCCGGCGAAGGCCGCGCCGCCGACCGCCGACCCGACGCAGCAGCTGCTCTCGCAGCTCGCGTCGCACTTCGCCGCGCTGCTGGCGCCGATGCTCGCCGCGCCAGCCGAGCGCTACTACGACGCGCGCACCGTCCCCGGGGAGGTCGGCCGCCGGCAGTTCCTGGCCGCGGCCGCCGAGGGCGCGTTCCCGGCCTTCCGGGTGGGCAACCGCCTGGTCGCGCGGCGCGAGGACGTGCACCGCTGGATCGAGGGGCGCCCGGTCGAGCCCCGGCCCGCGCCGCGCGCGCGCAAGGGCCCGAAGGCGCGCTCGGCCGAGACCGCCGCCGACGACGCGAAGGTTCTCGCGCGGGCGGGGCTGGTCCCGCGGGACCGGCCCAAGGGAGACTCCTGACCATGCCCCGACGCGCGACCGGCACGCTGCAGTGGTCTGGCGACCCCGCCAATCCGAAGCCCACCGACCACTGGATGGCGCGCCTGCGGGCGCCCGACGAGAACCACCCCGGCAAAAAGCGCCGCCCGTGGGTGCAGCTCGAGCCCGGCCTGAGCGAGGACGAGGCGCGGGAGATCGCGCGCCGGTACCAGCGCCGGGTCGAGGACGACGGCCTCGTGGTGCCGGGCGGGGCGCGCGGCGCCCCCTCGGCGCCGGTGACGGCGGCCGAGCTTGAGACGCTGGCCGAGTGGGTGGAGCGCTTCCTGGCGTCGCGCCTGGCCCGCGGGAAGCGGGGCGTCCGCACCGAGCGAGGGCGGGCGAAGAAGTGGATCGTCTCGCGCCTGGGGCACCTGCGGATGGCCGCGGTCACGCGCGAGCAGATCGAGGCCTGGGTCGAGTGGATCGACGGCCAGGTGGTGGCCGAGAAGCTCGCCTGGAAGTCGGCGCAGAACGCGTGGATGTTCCTCTCGAAGATGTTCGTCGACGCGAGCCGCGGGAAGGTCCGCGCGCTCAAGGTGCGCGACACGAACCCGACGCGGGACGTCCAGCCGCCCGAGCGCGGCACCGAGAAGCTGAAGCAGTACCTCTACCCGAGCGAGTTCCTCACGGTGGCCGCCGACCCGTCGGCGCCGCTCCCGGTGCGCCGGTGCTACGCGGTCGCGATCTACCTCTGCTTGCGCGCGGGCGAGCTGCACGCGCTGGCCTGGGAGGACGTCGACCTCGAGCACGGCACGGTGCACGTGCACCGTGCGGTCGACGCGGACACCGGGGAGACGCGCGAGACCAAGGGCCGCGCGGCGCGTCGCTTCCAGGTCGAGCCCGCGCTGCTGCCGCTGCTGCGGGCGATGCGGGCCGAGGCGCCCGACGCGTTGCGCGTCTTCGACCCGTTCCCGCTGCAGCGCGACCAGGCCCACGAGCTGCGCGGCAACCTGCTGGCGTCGGGCGTCACGCGGCCGGACCTCTATGCGAACGACGACACGCGCCGCAACGTGACCTTCCACGACCTGCGCGCGACGGGCGTGACCTGGGCGGCCGTGCGGGGCGACGAGCCGCTGCACATCATGCACAGGGCCGGGCACAAGGACCTCAACACGACCCTCGGGTACGTGCGCGAGGCGGAGAATGTGCGGCGCTCCTTCGGGGTGGTGTTCCCCGAGCTGCCGGCCTGCCTGCTCGGCGACGCCCCGGCGGCGGCGCCGGCAGGCCCGTCCGACCCGGGCGCCGCGGGGGCGTCGGGCGGGGGCGCGACGGGGGGTTCGGTCTACGATCGGTCTACCGACGTCGCCGCGTCGTCACCAAACACCGAGGATTGCAGCGCGAACGCGCCGCCGCCGGAGTGGGTTCTTACTCCGCTTCGCCGCCACGCTCATGTCCGGCGCCCGGATTGGACCGACTGTCCGCCGCGTGCACAGGTCTGTGCGCCGAGTTTACAGCCGCGCCGACCGCCGACGCCGCGCCGCGCCGAATCGCTGGCGCCGTTGAACATCGTCGAGCTGGCCGACGTCGTGCACCACCGAACGACGATGCCGACCGCCCTCCCCCCACCCGCCGACGCTTCGCCCCCCCGCCGACCCCGCGACGGAGCGGTGGCTTGAGCATGGACGGCCAGGGCGGACCCGCGGCGATCGACGAGGCCTTCTGGGAGACCCGCGGTCGCGCGGTCTACGGCGTCGCCGACGCCGACCCCATGCTCGACGTGCTCTCGCAGCGCGCCGCCGAGGCCGCGGTGCTGCGCCGGCTCGGCGCGGGCCTCCGGGCCGTCCCCGACGCGCACCGCGATGCCGCGATCGCCGCCGCTGCCCGCGGCTTCTTCGCGGCGCACCGCGCGCTCGGCCGCGCGGCCGAGCGGATCGACCCGCCCACCTCCGAGGCCCCGTCGACCTGCCCGGTGGAGACCCTCCTCGCCGACCGCCGGAGCGACGGCGCCCGCGGCGTCCCGAGGCCCCCCGTGCCGCCGCGGGCGCGGAAGTTTCGCGCCGGCGGCGAGCTCAACGTCGTGACCTTCACCCTCTCGACGCAGCCGGCGATCGCCCGCGGCCTGACCGGCGGCACCGCGCGCCTGCTCGCCGGCGAAGACGCCATCGCCGCGGTGTCGCGGCGCATCGCGCGCGAGACCCGCTGCGTCGTCGAGGGCGTCGCGGTCGACCGCCAGGAGCCGGTCGTCGGCGCCAGCGGGTGCCTCTGGCACTGCCGCTTCACGCTGCGCCCCGCCGCGCGCCGCAACGCCGCCAACGCGCCCGCGCCCGCGGTGCTCGCGGTGGTCGTGCGCGACTACCGCGCGGCGCCCGCCGCCCCCTGAGGGCGGGGCTCAGCCGTCGCGGCGGAAGATGTAGCGGGGCGTGATCATCAGCCCCGACTCGTTTTGCGTCGGCAGGCCCACGGTGAGGCGGTCGCCCTCGACCTCGTACTGCACGCTCGAGGGCACGTCGCGGCTGCCGGCCGGGCACTCGGTGGTGAGCGACAGCGGCGAGCTCGCGTCGCCCGCGTAGCGCACCGTGAACTGCAGCCCGACCGGCACCGAGTAGCGCGCGCCCGTGGTGGCCACGAGGTTCACCACGCTGGCGACGTCGACGATGACGCGGCCGGCCTCGGTCCAGAGCTGGCCGCGGCCGCGGAGGTTGGTCTCGGCGCGCGAGATGGTGCCGAGCGGCGTGCGGTCGGTGTTGACCCAGTAGTCGATGCCGACGAGCGCCCAGTGCCCGGCGGGCAGCGCGCCGCCGGCGAGCGCGGGCGCCGTGCCGACGCTGATGGGGCTGGTCACGAGCGGGACGTCGGCCGCGGCGCCGGGGGGCGCGCACGTCCCGGGGGCGTAGGCGACGTCGGTCGCGAGGCGCACCGCCTCGTCGCAGAAGCGGTCGGGCGGCGGCGGCGTGACGTACGCGAAGTTGAAGCACATCTCGTCGGTGGTGCGCACCCCGGAGGTCACCGTGCGGCTGCTCGGGTTGTTGAAGGTGCAGCGCGTGATGACCCGGTCGCCCGCCGCGAAGGTCACCGGCATCTCGTAGAAGAGCTCGGTCTCGAAGCGCCAGCCCTGGAGCGAGATGAGCGGCTCGGTCGCGCCCGAGGCGCGCACCACCGACTGCTCGAAATCGGTGCCGATGGTGTGCATGTGCGGCATGCCCGCGAGCAGGCGGGTGCCCGCGCCGAGGGTGCACGCGCTCTCGGCCGTGCCGGTGCCGCGCGCGGGGATGGAGAACCCGAGCGGGCCCATCGCGACCATGCCCCACTCGGTTCCGCCCGGGGCGGCGTGGTAGACGCGCACGCCGGTGCTGTCGGTGACCCCCGCGCGGTGCTGCCCGTTGTTGTAGTGGACCTGCATCACGTAGCGCTCGCCCGGGGTCACCCGCAGGCCGCCGTCGGGGAACTGCAGCGCGTTCTGACCCGGCGCCCAGGCGTACGCGTACTCGCTGCCCTCGGGCATGTTGAAGCAGGAGTACGGGGTGTTGGGCGAGCGGCGCATCGGGTCGCGCAGCAGCACCACGTGGTGCACCACCGAGGCCTGGTCGACCATGATCTCGAAGCGGCGGATGAAGCGCGCCTCGGTCACGGGCGCGTCGAAGACGAAGCAGCGGTAGTCGTCGCTGACCGTCGGCCCGACCGGGTAGTGGTCGGCCTTGAGGTCGAAGTGCTCGAGCCCCGCGGGCGCCGTCTCGGGCGAGCGGTACACCGGCGCCGACACGCGCAGCCCCGTGCCCGCCGGGGCCGTCTGCGCGCCGCAGGTCGCCCACTGCACGAGCGCGTTGCGCACGTCGTCGACGGGCGGCGGCGTGCCGGCCGGCGGCATGCGCCCGGTCATCAGGTTGGCCGCGATGCGGTCGAAGCGGCGCGCGCCCGGCGCCCCGGCCAGGTTGGCGTCGTAGTCGAGCAGCGAGTACGGCGCCCCGTACGCGGGCGCCGCCCCGTGGCAGGTGCCGCACTGGCGCTGCACGTGGCCGCGCATCTGCGAGTCCCAGAGCGCGCGGTCGGGCACGCACGCGCTCGCGATCGGAGTACCGTCGCTGGTAAAACCCAGGTCGCCCGGCGGGGTCGCGCCGCCGTCGGCGGGCGTCGCGCCGTTGGTGCCGCAGCCGGCGAGCGCGGCGGCCGCGAGGAGTCCAGGTCCGATCAGGCCCGAGCGCGTGGGGGTTCGCATCGGGGCGGGACACTACCCCGAAGATTTGCGCGCCCACCACGCGGCCCGCGTGTCGCGGCCGCGGGCGTCAGCGAATCTCCACCCAGCTCAGTTGGAGCTGCGTGGGCCGGGGCACCCGCAGGCGCACGTAGCGGCCGCGCTGCTCGGGAAACACCGCCCGCCAGGTGTCGAAGGCTTCGACCTTGCGGGCGACCTCGACCCAGCGCGTGTGGTCGAGCGAGACCTCGGCGACGAGGGGCGAGGCCCAGTCGCGGCAGCAGTCGAGGCGGTTGGTCACCCGGATCATCGCGACGTCGCGCGGGGCGCCGAGGTCGAACTCGATCCAGGGGTTGGGCTCGGTGAGGGTCTGGAAGAAGATGTTGGGCAGGCCCTCGGAGGTCGCGTCGAAGCCGCGCCCCGCGGCGGGCCCCGGGCCCTGGGTGCTGCTCAGCTGCCAGGCGGCCGTCTTCGCGAGCTCGGGGCGCAGCAGGAGGCGCAGCTCGCGCGCGCCGGCGAGGGCGAAGCCGACGACCAGCGCGGCGACCGTGAGGCGCCACGCGCGCTCGCGCCAGAGGGCCCAGCGGTCGTCGTCGGCGACGGAGTCCGGCCACAGCCAGCGCGCGAGGGTGAGCGGGGGCGACACCGGCGCACTGATATCGCGACCGGGGGCACGACCGGAAGGGGCGCAGACCGAATGAGCGCTTGACACCCCCGGCGGTCGGAAGGCTTTGTTGCGCCCCGAAAGAGGCATTTTTCCATTGGGCTGGATCGTCTGGATCATCGAGAGCGCGCTGTGTCTGGCGGCGAGCTACGCCGCCGCCGTCGCCGTGTACCCCGACCGCTCGGCGCTCGACCGCTTCGTGTTCGCGATGGTCGTCGACACGGGGCTCATCCTGCTGGCGATCCACCTGTGCGGCTTCGTCGACCGGCTCTCCGCGGGGCCGCTCGCGGTCGTCGCGACGCTGCTCTGCGGGGCGGTGCTCTTCGCGGCGCGACGACACACGAAGCCCGGGGTGCTGGCCGACTGCCTGCGCCACGACCTGCGCGCGCCCGCCCGGCTCGTGGCCGACGCCGTCCGCGAGCGCGAGGTCGCGGTGCTCACGCTGGTGCCCGCGGCGCTGGCCGCGGCGACCTGCGCGATCATGGTCTGGTACTACCGCTCCTGGACCTGGGACCCGGTCTGGTACCACGTGCCCAAGACCTCGCTGGTGATCCAGGAGCACTCGCTCCGCTGGCTGGAGATCCCCAACATCTGGACGCAGGGCAACCCGGCCAACCTCGAGCTGCTCGCCGTCTGGAACTGCATCTTCCCCCGCGACAACCGCTTCGACGACAGCGCGCAGCTGCCCTTCCTCATCGTCGGCGCCGCGGTCATCGCCGCGTGGTGCCGCCGCGTCGGCGCGTCGCGGCCCCTGAGCGCCGCCCTCGGCGCCGTCTGGATCGCCCTCCCCCCGGTCTTCCTCCAGGCCCACTCGACCCACGCCGACGTCGCCTGGAACACCCTCTTCACCGCCGCCCTCTACTTCACCCTCGGCCGCCCCGAGCGCCGCGACCGCTGGGCGGGCTTCCTCTGCTGGGGCCTCTTCATCGGCATGAAGTACACGGGCCTCTTCCACATCGCGCTGTGGGGCCCGTGGCTGCTCGGGCGCGCCGTGGTCGAGGTCGCCGAGCTCCCCGCCGGCAAGCGCCTCGCGCGCGCCGTCGACGTCGCCGCGTCGGGCCTCTTCGCGATCGCCCTCGGGTGCTTCAAGTACCTCCAGAACTGGCGCCACGCCCACAACCCGATGTGGCCCTTCGACCTCAACCTCCGCTCGATCGGGGTGCACTTCCACGGCGAGAGCAACCCCGGCGTCGAGTACGGCTCCGGGCCCGACGTGAGCCCGACCTTCTTCGGCGCGCCCAACGCCCTGCGCGAGCTCGTCACGTCGTGGTTCAACGACGCGCCCTTCTACGCGCCCGACGTGCGCTCCGGCGGCTTCGGGCCGGTGTTCCGCTGGCTGCTGCTCTGGTGCGTCGTGGTCGTCGCCTTCGACATCGTGCGCGGCCGCAACTGGCGCCGCGGGCTGCTCCCGGTGCTCCTCTTCGTCGAGTGCCTCCAGGTGCCCGTCCCGTACATGACGCGCTTCATCCTGGCGGCCGCGGGCGCGTCGCTGGTGTGCGCCGCGATCGTGTTCTCCGAGGTGCGCTGGCGGCCCGTGCGCCTCGCCCTCACCCTCGCCCTCGTCGGCCTCACCTGGCACGGCTACACCGAAGGCTACCGCGGCTTCATCGTGCACCCGCGCTACCTCGATCGCGCGCGCAGCCTCGACGCCGCGGGGCGCAACGCCCTCCAGCTCGACGCCTTCCTCTGGCCGACGCGCTGGGCCATGGCGCGCGAGCGCGAGCTGCACGCGGGCGACGTCATCGCCTACGACGAGGGCGTCCACTTCCTCAACGACCTCTTCAACCACGACTTCGGACCGCGCGTGGAGTTCATCTCCAACCGCCAGACCCCGGCGGCCTACCTCGCCCGCGTGCGCGCCCTGCGCGCGAAGTGGGTCGGCGTCACCCGCGGCACCTCGGCCGAACAAGCGCTCGTCGGGGCGGGGGCGGAGTTCCTGTTTCAGACGCCGGATTCGCCGATGGCGATGTACCGGATGCCCGCCGCCCGGCCGTGACCTCCGCCCTCACCCGGCCCCTCGCCCTGGGCCTCTGCCTCACCGCCGCCGCCCGCCTCGCCGCCGCCCCCTTCGCCCCGCGGCTCCCCCGCTGGGACGGCTTCTTCTACCTCCAGCACGCGCAGCGACTCGCCGCCGGCCTCGGCTACGCCGACCTCGGCCACGCCGGCCCGACGGCATTTTACCCGGTCGGGTATCCCTTCGCGCTCTCGCTCCCGCTGCGCCTCGGGCTCGGCCCGGGCCCCGCGGTCGCCGCCCTCAACCTCGTCGCCGCGCTCGTCACCACCGCCGCGGTCGTCGCGGTCGCCGCCCGCGACCCGCGCCCCGCCACGGCCACCCGCGCCGCCCTCGCCGCGGCGCTCTACCCGGGCCTCGTGCTGTGGTCCTGCGCGGCGATGGGCGAGACCCTCACCGGCGCGCTGCTCGTCGCCGCGCTCGCGCTCGCCACCGCGCCGGGCGCGCGCGACGGCC
>JAQBQI010000719.1 GCA_028287085.1 Myxococcaceae bacterium | reverse complement strand
GTAGACGTGGTCGGTCGCTCCCCGTCGGGCGAGGCCGTCACCTGCGGACGTGGTCGGTCGCTCCCCGTCGGGCGAGGCCGTCACCTGCGGACGTGGTCGGTCGCTCCTCGCTACTACGACGCGGTGGGCGTGAGCGCCGTCAGCCGCGCCTCGTACTTCCGCGCGGCCTTCTCGTCGCCCATGGCGCGCGCGGCCTTGAGCGCCGCCCGCACCAGCGTGCGCCGCTCGCCGTAGCGGAACAGCCCCTCCTCGGCGAGGGCCCGCGCCTCCCGGGCGCGCCCGCCCCAGCGCAGGTAGCGCGAGGCGCGGGCGAAGGTGGCGCCGCGGCAGCCCGGCTGGTCGAAGCCCGCGCGGAGGATCTGCGCGGCGAGCTCGCCGGACCTGCGCCGCCGGCGGTCGAAGGCGGGCGTGTCGCGCGTGACGGTCTGCGCGAGCATCACCAGCAGCGGGAGGGCGGCGCGGCGCTCGTCGGGCGCGAGGGCCTCGACGAGGGCGCGGGCGCGCTCGGGGAGGGCGGGGTAGGCCCGCAGCAGGCGGGCGTGGTCGACGTCGTAGCTCGCGAGCAGCGTGAGCTGGGTGAGGGGCGCCAGGCGCTCGAGGCGGGCGCGCCAGTCGGCGCCGTCGCCGACGAAGGCCGCGACGAGCTCGCCGTGGCGCAGCACCTCGCCCTCGTCGTAGCTCATGCGCGGCACGTACTGCTTCGGCCGCCCGCGGCGGCAGGCGGCGTCGAGGGCCGCGACGGCGACGGCGTCGTCGGCGCCGGCGGCGGGCGCGGCGGTGAGCAGGTGGGCGCAGCGGTCGCGGATCCAGTCGAGCGACTCGCGGCCGCCGCGCTCGGGGGCGTAGCGCGCGAGGCGGTCGGCCATGACGTCGGAGAAGGCGGCGACGCTCCACTGGTGCCAGGGGTCGTCGTCGGGGGTGCCGTGCGGGCCCCAGAAGGCCGCGATGGGGCTGAGGGCGTGCACCTCGAGCAGCCAGCGCTCGAGGTCGGCGGCGAAGGCGGCGACGGCCTCGTCGAAGCGCGCGGTGGCGGCGCGGTAGGCCCGGTGCCAGCCCTTCGGGTCGCGGGCCGGGTCGGCGGCGCGCAGGGCGGCGCGGGCGGGCTCGGGCGAGAAGTCCATGAGGATGGCGAACTCGTACGAGTCGCCCTCGCTGCCGAAGTAGCAGAACTCGCGGTCCCAGTGCCAGAAGCGCTGGAGGGCGGAGGGCACCGCGGCCTGGATGCGTCGTCGTTCGGCCGCCCCGACGGGCGCGCGAAACCACAAGAAGACCTCCTCGCACTTGCCCACCGACTCCACGTCGGGGGTGCCGTGGTTGATGAAGAGGAAGGGATACTCCGCGGGCGTGGGCTTCATCGCGATGACCTCATGGCGACGACGGGGGTAGTCCAAGGTCGGGGACGGGTCCAGCGTCGCGGCCCTCCCAACGGGTTGAGGGGGGGATGGCGCCGCGGCGCCGGCCGTGCGAGCCAACGGGCACGATGACGCCCCGACGCACCCTCCTCGCCGCGCTCGTGGCCCTGTGGGGCTGCTCCGATCCCGCGCCCGCCGCCCCGGTCGACGCCGCCGTCGACGCGCCCACGGACGCCCCCGTCGATGCCCCCGTCGCTGCCCCCGTCGACGCGCCCATGGTCTCGCCCGCGGCGGCCTGCGCGAGCGTCTTCGGCGCGGCGCTGCCGGCCGGCTATGGCCGCCTCGACGGCGTCGTTCGCGCGGTGGTGACGCCGGCCGACGCGCAGTGCGCGATGCCCAACCGCACGCACGTCGTGGTGCAGGTCGAGTCGGGCGGAGCGGTCTACCGCATGGTGGTCAACGTCGCCTCGACGGCCGCGGGGGTCGACCCCCGGGTGCGCTTCGCCGAGGTCGCCCACGCGCTGCCGGGGCCCGACTGGGCCGACGGATTTCACGCCAACCAGCAGCTCGACTACGCGGCCACGCTGGGGCTGCACGCCGACGCGGCCCCCTTCGCGCCGGCGACCTCGGCCGAGCTGGTGGCGCGCCTCGCCGCGGGCGTGCGGGTCGGCGCGCGGGTGTCGGTCTACGCGCAGGGCGACGGCGGCAGCAGCGCCCACCTGGTGCACCGCAACGGCCGCGACGACGACGGCGCCGTGGTGCTCGACCCGACGGGGAGCCCGCGGTTCCTGGTGTTCCACTTCGATGGGCAGACGTTCTGAACGGGTGATATCGACTCGATTGAAAATAAATGCCCATGCCGCTTGACGAGTAGTGGGTAGTCCGCCTAGACATCGGTGGAAGAGATTGCCGCCATGAACCCCACCCGCCGATCCCCGCTCTCATCGACCGCCGCCGCGGCGCTGCGCGTTTCGTGCAGTTGTTGTCGCGGCGACAGTCGGTGCGGAGCCGTGATCGGGTGTTCGAGGGAATAGGCGTCCCTCGCCGGTGACGTGAGGGTCCTACGAGGCCCCGGCTCCTCCCGACAAGGGTTTAGGAGGCGGGGCCTTCGGCATTTGGGCCTCTGGGGTCTTTGTGCGATGAAGAATGGTGGCCAGTACGACTGGCCACGAGGCCGCGGTGCGCCCGCGTCCGTGGAGGCAATGAGACGAGATCACACGCCGCTCACCAGCGTGAACCGTGGCCTGCAACGCCGCGGGGGCGGGGGCAGCACCCGCCGGCGTGTCCGATGGAACAAACCATGCGACGAAGCTCGCGCAGACCTCACCCGCGCTGCCGCGCGCCCCTCTCCATGAATGGAGAGGGGCTCCGACGAACGCTTGCGTTTGTCCACGAGCTGCCAGGTGACCGGAGCCC
>JAQBQI010000702.1 GCA_028287085.1 Myxococcaceae bacterium | reverse complement strand
TCGGCCGCGAGGATGCGCAGCAGCGCCCCCTCGAGGTGGCAGCGGAGGTCTTCGAGGGCGCGCTCCTCCTCGAAGCTCGCGGGCGCCGCGCGGTCGCCGCGGGGGATCACCACCACGCCGACGAGCTCCTCGGCGTCGCAGAGCGGCATCGCGGCGAAGGCCTCGTAGCCGTCGAGCGCGTCGACCACCGACCGCAGCTCGGGGCGGCGCACCAGGTGGGGCCGCAGCGTGTCGGCGAAGACCACCGACGGGCGCGTGCGCAGCCAGGTGACGAGCACCTTCTCGGCGTCGACCGAGAGCGGTCGCACCGACGGCGTGCCGGCCACGTCGACGTGGAGCACCCGGGCGCCCTCGAGCACCCAGAAGGCCGCCGGCGCGCGGAGGTTGCGCGCCGCCTCGCGCAGCGGATCGAGCACCGCCGCGGCGAGCTCGTCGAGCCCCTCGGCGCGCGCGAGGCCGCGCCCGATGCGCGCGCAGGCGTCGAGCAGGCGGCCGTCGGCGGGGCGCAGCCAGCGGTCGACCATGGGCAGCACGAAGACCCCGACGCCGAGCCCGACGGCCATCGCGGTCAGCGGCGCGCCGGGGCCGAACACCAGGGCCACCGCGCCCGCGAGGAAGCCCAGCGCGCCCGCCAGCGTGCGGCGCGCGAAGGCCGCCGCGTGGGCGGCCGAGGCGTCGGCGTGGCCCACCACGAGGCCGAGCACGTGGGCGGCGACGCCGAGGGCCCACGCGAAGAGGGCGCCGTCGCCGACGCCCGAAAGACTGCGCGCGAGCGTGGCCAGGGCGAGGGCGGCGACGCCGAGGGTGGGGTAGATCCAGCGGGCGCGCTCGACCGGGGCCGTCGGGCGCTGCACGGCGGCGAGGTGCAGCAGCGCCGCGATGCCCGCGGCGGCGGGGGCGAGGGCGCGCGAGCCGGCGAACCAGTGCTCGGCGCCGGGCCAGAGTCCGACGGTGCCGACGACGGCGACGAAGACGCCCGGGAGCGCGGCGCGGCGCAGCGACGCCGTGCGCATCGGCTGGGCGAAGGCGAGCACGGTCGAGAGGCCGAGCAGCTCGCCCGAGGCGAGGGCGTGGGCGATGCGCAGCGCGCGCGAGCCGGGGCTGAAGCCCGCCACGACGCTGGCGACGGAGAGCGCGCCGAGGGCCGCGGCGACGGCGATGGCCTCGGCCTGGGCGCCGTGGCCCGAGCGGGCGAGGCGCTTGGGGGCGAGGGCGATGAGCACGGCGAGGCCCGCCACCGAGAGGCCCCGCGGGTCGATCGGGCGCCCCGCGCCGCTCCACGCCGCCACGGCGACGAAGAGGGCGCCGAGCGCGGCGAGCTCGGGCCAGGGGACGATGGTGCGGGTGGGGGACATCAGCGGGTGCGGGGCGGACGCTACGGTCTCGGCCGCGCAGGCTCAAGAAGACCGGTGCGATGGGCGCTACGGCGCGGGGGCGACCTGGTCCTGCTTGCGGATCTCGCACGCGCCGCCGAGCTCGTCGAGGAGCGAGAGCGCGAGGCCCATCTCCTCGCGGGTGTGGCCGCGGGTGATGTTCACGCGCAGGCGCTCCTCCCCGGGCTTCACGCCGGGGTACACGATCGGGACCATGTAGATCCCGCGGTCGTAGAGCATGTGGTGGAGGATCATCGCCTTGCGGTCGTCGCGCACCATCACGGGCATGATGTGGGTGTCGCTGAGGCCGAGGTCGAAGCCGCGCGCGACGAGCTCGCGGCGCATGTAGCGGGCGTTGTCCTGGAGCTCCTCGACCAGGGCCGGGCCGTTCTCCTCGAGCATGGTGAGCACGGTCGCGGCCGCGGCCACGATGGGCACCGGCAGCGTCGCGCTGAACACGAAGCTGCGCGCGGTGTTCTTGATGAGCTCGATGACCTGGTCGCTGGCGAGGATGATCCCGCCGATGCCGCCGAAGACCTTGGAGAAGGTCGACACGACGATGGGCGCGCGCCCCTCGAGGCCGAGGTGCTCGAGGATGCCGCGGCCGTGGGTGCCGAGCGTGCCCGAGCCGTGGGCGTCGTCGACGACGAGCACGGCGTTGTAGCGGTCGCACACCTCCACGATCTCGCGCAGGTGGCCCATGTCGCCGTCGAGCGAGTAGATGCCCTCGACGAGCACCATCGCGTTGGGGCGCTCCTTGGTCTTGAGCACGCGCTCGAGCGACTTGGCGCTGTTGTGGTTGAAGAACCTGACCTCCGGCGCGCGCCCCGGCGTGCCCGCGGCGAGGAAGGTTCCGTCGAGGATGCAGGCGTGCGACAGGTTGTCGAGGATGAGCGTGGTGTCGCGGTCGGCCAGCGACATGATCGTGCCCACCATGGCCTGGTAGCCCGTGGTGGTGACGAGGGCCTTCTCGAAGCCGAAGTACTTCGCGAGGCGCTCTTCGAGCTCGACGTGCGCCGTCGTCGTGGCCTGCACGCGCGAGCTCGACAGCCCGCACGCGAACACGTCGATGGCGTGCTTCGCCGCCTCCTTCACCTTCGGGTGCGTCGTCAGCCCGAGGTAGTCGTTGGAGCTGAAGTTCACGAAGGCGTGCCCGCCGACGCTCGTGCGGATGCCGCCCGTCTCGAAGGGGCGGAAGAAGGGGTACACCCCGGCCTCGCGGGCCTCGCGCACCCGGGCCAGACCCTCGTGGGCCTTGTCGTCAATCCAGCTCATCGCTCACTCCGGTCGCCGGACCACCAGGGCCGACGCGTTGCCGTAGAACCCCACCGACGTCACGACCGCGCAGTCGCCCGCGCGCCCGTCGGCCAACCACCCCGCCGCCGCCGCCACCCCGAACGCGCCCGCCGCGCCGAGCGTCTCGCCCATCCACGCCTTCGGGGTGCGCACCTCGACGCCGCCCAGCGACTCGGCCAGCGCCGCCCGCTCGGGACCGTCGAGCGCCGGCAGGCCCGCGAGCCCGCTCACGACCATCGAGACGCGCGCGCGGTCGAGGCCCGCGAGGGCGGCGTTCACCGCGCGCACGAGCGCCGTCGCGCTGACGTGCACCATGGGCTGACCGTCGCCCGCCGGCTCGAAGGCCGCGCCGTAACCAACCACCTCGGCGTGCACCGTGGCGCCCCGCGCCCGCGCCGCCGCGAGGTCTTCGAGCGCGACGAGGCACGCGCCCTCGCCGAGCCGCAGGCCCCGCGAGCGCGGGTCGCCCGGCGCCCAGACCTCGGGGCTCTCGTCGAGCGCGCCCAGCCGGCGGAAGGCGTGCCAGAGGCCCTCGCTCATCGCCTCGGCGCCGCCCGTGAGCACCGCCTTCGCGCGGCCCGCGTCGAGCCAGAGCGAGGCGGCGTCGAAGGCGTCGAGCCCGCCCGTCGGGCCGTTGGTGACGGTGGCGTTGAGGGCGCGCAGCTCTTCCCAGATGCTCACGTAGCCGACCGAGCTGTTGATCACCGTGTTGGGGAAGCGCGCCGGGTTCAGGTACCGCGGGTCTTCGAGGCGCGCGACCGCGTCGAGCTCGTGGATCGCCTCGAGGCTCCCGTAGGCCGTCGACCCGCAGACGCCCACGTCGGTGGGCCCGAAGTTCGCGAAGGCGCCGTCGCGCTTGATGCCGGCGTGCTCGAGGCCGAAGCGCGCCGCGACGAGCAGCAGGCGCGTGAGCCGGTCGTTGTTGCGCAGGCCCTTGTCGCCGACGACGGGGCGCGGGTCGAAGTTCGCGATCTCGGCGACCCGCAGCGCCGGGTGCGCGGGCGCGCTGAAGCTCGTGGGCGACGTGGTGAAGGCCGCGCCCGGGGGCGCCGCGAGGGCCGCGCGGAAGGCGTCCCAGCCGAGGCCGAGCGGCGAGGCGACGCCGAGGCCGGTGACGGCGAGGGGCCTCACGCGAGCACCCCGCGCGCGTCGGGGGGAGGGAGGTGGTCGGGCTTCGCGAAGAGCAGCACGGCGTCGTAGCCGCCGAAGGCGAGCGAGTGGTTGACCACGACGTCGGCGCGGCCGCGGCCGGCGACGTTGGCCACGACGGCGACGTCGCACTCCGGGTCGGGCGTGACGTAGCCCGTCGTCGGGGGGTAGACGCCGGTGCCGATGGTCTCGACGCAGCTCACGGCCTCGATGGCGCTCGCCGCGCCCATGCAGTGGCCGATGAGGCTCTTGATCGAGGTGAGCGGCACGCGGCGCTCGCCGAAGACCTGGCGCACGGCGGTCGACTCGACCGAGTCGTTGGCCTTGGTGCCGGTGCCGTGCGCGTTGATGAAGTCGACCCCGTCGGCGGTGAGACCCGAGCGCCGGATGGCCTCGCGCAGCGCGTGCACCACGCCCGCGCCGGAGGGCTCGGGGCGGGTGATGTGGAAGCCGTCGCAGGCCAGGCCGTAGCCGCCGACCTCGGCGAGCGCGGTCGCGCCGCGGCGCACGGCGTGCTCCTCGGACTCGAGCACCATCACCCCGGCGCCCTCGCCGATGATGAGTCCCTGGCGGTCGAGGTCGAAGGGCTGGCAGCGGTCGGTGGCCACGGCGCCGAGGCGCACGAAGCCGGCGAACTGCAGCTCTTGCAGCATCTCGGCGGCGCCGGTGATGACCACGTCGGCGCGGCCCGCGCGGATGAGGTCGCTCGCGTAGCCGATGGCGTAGTTGCCCGCGGCGCAGGCGGCCGGGAGCGTGAGCACGGTGCCGCGGCAGCCGAGGGCCTGGGCGGTCTCCATCGAGAGCAGGTAGGGCGCGTACTTCGGGATCACCCGCGGCGACATCGCGTCGGCGCCGTCGTGGATCCAGCGGGCGTCGAGCGCCGCGCAGATGTCGGCCTCGCCCATGGTGGTGCCGAGCACGACGCTCGCGCGCTCGGTGCGGAGCGCCGCGTCGGCGAGGCCCGCGTCGCGCACGGCCATGCGGGCGGCGGCGAGCGCGAAGGCGGCGCAGCGGCCCGCGCGCGTGACCTCGACGGCCGTGAGGTGGTCGGCGGCGACGAAGCCCCGCACCTGCGCCGCGAGGCCGCGCCCGAGGCGCGCGGTGTCGAAGGAGGTGATGGTCGAGGTGCCGCTGCGGCCCTCGACCAGCGACGCCCAGAACGCGGCGCGGCCGAGCCCGATCGAGCTCACGACGCCCATCCCGGTGACGAGGACTCGAGGTGTCATCGGCGCGCGCTATAGCCGATCGCCGCCCGCCCCGACAAGGCGCCGAGGGGCGCGAATCAGGCTGCCCACCGCCACGCCGGCTACGCACTCCCGAGCGCACGGAAACGCTTGTTCTCAAGGGGTTGCGCGCCTTGACAGGGTGCACGTTCGCTGCGATGTACGCGGCGCGTTCGGGGTCGCGCCGACCCCCCTACGACACGCACGGCCTTCCCGAAACACAGCACGGAGCGCGGCACCGCCATGATCGCACGAGACGAACTGCTCAACACCTTCCGCAAGATCGCGAGCGAGGTCGCGGAGAAGGAGATCCCGCTGCCCACTGAGACCACCGCGATCAGCGACCTCGGCATCGACTCGCTCGGCATGCTCGAGATCGTCGGCAGCATGGAGCGCGAGTTCAAGATCCAGATCCCCGACGACCAGCTGGTGGGCATCTCGACGGTGTCGCAGCTCGTCGACCTCGTGCAGAAGCGCACCGACAAGGTCGCCTGAGCGAGCGCCGGCCATGTCGACCCACGCCACGTTGAAGGAAGACCTCCGCGCCCTCATCGCGGAGATCATCGAGAAGGACGCCGAGAGCATCGGCGACGACGTGCTGCTGCGCGACCTCGGCGTCGACTCGATGCAGGCCATCGAGATCATCTCCGACATCGAGCGGCGCTATCAGCTCAAGATCGCCGAGAGCGAGTTCAAGAACATCTCGACGCTCGCGAACGTGCACCGCTTCGTCGAAGAGAAGCTCGCCGCCCGCGCGAGCTGACCGCTCCCCTCCGCCTCGCGCTCCCCCCAAACAATCACTGGTGTCGGCGGCGGGATTTGAACCCGCACGGGACTCGCGTCCCCGGAGGTTTTAAGCCACCTGCGTATGCCATTCCGCCACGCCGACAGTCGCCGCGCATACTGCACGACGGCGAAAGGCGCGGGCGAACCGAATCGCGCCGCGCCCTCCGTTCATCCGCCCGACCGCGCGGCGCTCAGGGCAGCGGAAACACCCGCACGCCCCACTGGCGCATCGTGCCGTCGGAGAGGTCGCGCCAGTAGGTGCCCACGCGGCCGCCCGAGGCGGTCGCCCAGTACCCGGTGTGGTTCATCGAGTCGACGACGGTGCGGTTCCACGTCGCCATCGCGCCGGAGCCGGTGAGCGTCGCGAGGCGCAGCGTGCCGACGGTGGTGTCCTGGTACGCGATGCGCGGCATGCCGGCGCCGACGATCATCGCGGCGCTGTCGCCGACGATGTGCCGGCCGTCGTCGAAGCTGGCCATCGCGCCGACGCCCGAGCCGTCGTCGACGACCGCGGGCTCGCCCATCGCCCGGCCGTTGACGACGCGGAGGTACATCAGCCGCTCCTCCCAGCCGTCGACGTAGCCGACGTGCACGACGCCGGTCGGGTCCATCGCCGCCGTCGCGGAGAGCCCGCGGTCGCCGAGGTCGCGCATCATCGCCCCCTCGCCGTCGAGGATCACCGGCGCGGCGAAGCGGCCGGTGGCGTCGCCCTGCGCGAAGAGCAGGTTGCCGCGGTCGCGGTGGTAGAAGACCAGCGCCGGGCGGCCCATCGCGTCGACCATCAGGTTGATGAAGAGCGCGCCCGGGGGGAGGTCTTCCACCCAGGTGCGGTCGTAGACGTCCGCGCAGGCGGTGCCCACGCAGGCCTGGCCCGAGCCGCAGGTCGCGGCGCAGGTGCCGGCCGGGGCGCAGCGCCCGGTCGCCTGCACGCACGACTGGCCCATCGCGCAGTCGGAGGCGCGGCAGGCGCTCGGGAGCGTCACGGCGTCGGAGATGGTCCAGTCGCTGGCGCGCGCCGGCGTCGCGGAGTTGCCGCGCGCGATGCGCACCACCGCGCGGACGGCGCCGTCGGCCGCGACGCTGACCGCCCGGTACGCGATGAGCGGCGTACCGTCGGCGAGCAGCACCAGCGAGGCGTAGCGCCCGTTGGCGCCGTTGGTGTCGACCGCGTGCGCGGCCCACGCCGTGCCGTCGAAGGCCGCGTACTTGAGGGCCTCGTGGGTGGTGTCCGAGTAGGCCACGCGGGCTTGGCCCGCCGCCGTGAGGGCGATGCTGTTGTAGCGCCCGACGTCGTCGCCCGGCGTGCTCACGCCGCCGCGCCAGCCCATCGGGTCGGCGGTCACCATGCCGCCGGTCGGGACGCCGTCGACGTGGGTCCAGGCGACGGTGCTGGTCTCCTGGTTCCAGCGGCCCACGACGAGGTCGCCGTAGCGAGAGCCGTCGGTCGGGGCGCCGGGCGAGTAGGCCGACATCCAGAGGGTTCCCTCGGCGGCGGCGGCCATGTGGAGGTGCGAGCCGACCGCGCCGGGGTTGAGCGGCGGCAGGCGCTCGCAGCGGCACGCGGCGGTGTCGTACGCGCAGGTGGCCTCGGTGAAGGTGGGCGCGCCCATCGCGCCGAAGCCGGGCATGCACATCGGGCACGACGGCGGGGTCATGCACATGTTCGACGAGGCGCAGAGGTTCTGGCCCGACTCGCAGGTCGTCGCGGCGTCGACCGCGCCGCCGTCGCCGCCGT
>JAQBQI010000689.1 GCA_028287085.1 Myxococcaceae bacterium | reverse complement strand
CGTCGGTGCACCTCGTCGGACCGCTCTGGCTCTACCTCGCGCTCCCCGCGCGGCTCGTCGTGCAGCTGCCGCTGGTGCTGCTCGCCCTCGACGGGGCGCGCGCCCGCGAGGCCCCGCCCGCCCTGCGCCGCGCCCTGCTCGCGACCTTCGCGGCGGGCCTCGCGCTCTACACCCTCGCGACCGGCGCGGCCCACGTCGCGCGCCTCACGCAGTGGCTGTGGGCCGCGCTCGTTCCCTTCGCCGCGGTCGGGCTCACCCGCCAGCTCGCGCTCGCGGCCGCGGGCGACCGCCGCCGCGGAAGGCTCGTGGCGGTCGCCCTCATGGCCCACGTCGCCGTCGCGGGGGCCGAGACCGTCGCCCGCTGGCGCAGCGCCTCGCAGGGCAGCGGCGGCCCCGACCGTGCGACCCTGCTGCGCGGCATCGATCGGCGGCGCGCGGGCACCGACCGGCTGCTGCGCGCCCTCCACCGCGACGGCTGCGGACCCGCCGACGGACCACCCGAAGTCGCCCTCGTCGAGGTGCAGCGGCGGCTCACGCTCGACGGGCGCGTCGCGATCGTCTCCCTCGACGGCGTCACCGCGCCGAGCCGCGGCGGCGTGACCTTCGACCCCGCCACGGGGTGCCCGCGGCTCGACGCCGTGCTCGCCCGGCCGTCGCTGTGGGCGGTGCTCGAAGACCCGCGCGCCCAGCTCGGCGCTTGCGTCACGCCCGCCGTCGCCCGGGCGCTCCCCCCGCCATCGGCGACCGCCGCGGGCTTCGGCACTGGCTGGACCTGGGACGCGGCGCTACACGGCTGGAGACGACCATGCCACCGCGTCGATCAGTCGCCGCCCAGGGCGGCGTCCAGCAGCGCGAGCGCGTCGCCGACGGTGGCCAGCCGCACCGCGGCGCGACCGACCTCGCCGTAGTCGCGCATGCGGTGGGTGACCGTCCCCGTCGAGCGCCTCCCCACCGCCAGATGCACCCGCCCGGCGGGCTTGCCCTCGGACGAGCCGGGGCCCGCGACGCCGGTCACGGCGACCGCGAGTTCGATCCGCCCCTCCGACCGTGCGAGCAGGCCCTCGACCATCGCCCTGGCCACGGCCTCGCTCACCGCCCCTTCGGCCTCCAGCAGCCCCCGCGGCACCCCCAGCAAGGCCTGCTTCGCCTCCCACGAGTACACGACCACGCCCCGATCGATCACCTCCGACGCGCCCGGCACCGCGGTCAGCGTCGCGGCAATCAGCCCACCGGTCAGCGACTCCGCGGTGCCCGCCGTGACTCGCGCCGCGCGCAGCCGGGCGATCAGTCGTTCTGCCTGCTCCATCGTGGCCCGATCGATCATGGGCCGAGCCTAACCCCGGCACGCTCCTCGGGCGCTGCGGTCGCGGTGCGACCGACAGGCTGCCGTGCGCGGGGTTCATGCCGCAGAAACGCCGCGGAAAGTAGGCGGGTTCTCGCGGCGACGGCTGATGCATCGCGGTCCCAACAGGGCCTATAAGTGTCCCAACATCCAGGAGGTGCCTCCGTGCCAGATTCGCTTACCCAACTGATCGAGCGCGACGGACAGGCCGTCGCGCGCCGCATGAATACCGTCCGCGTGACCGTGCTCGACGGGCCCGACAAGGGGGCGGTCTTCGAGGGGGCGCAGGAGGAGATCCGCGTCGGCGGCGACGACGACAACGACCTGGTGATCCGCGACCCCTCGGTGTCGCGCAAGCACGTGTCGCTCGGGCTCGAGCGCGGCGGCATCCGCGTGCGCGATCTGGGCAGCACCAACGGCACCTTCCTGGGCGACCTGCGCATCAACGACGCGGTGCTCCGCGGCACGCGCGACCTGCTGCTCGGCACCACCACGGTGCGCGTCGAGCCGACCGAGAACGCCGTCGAGAAGGACCTCTCGATGGGCATCCGCTTCGGCCGCCTCGTGGGAACATCCACCGCGATGCGCGAGGTCTTCGCGGTGCTCGAGCGCATCGCGCCGAGCGACCTGCCCGTGCTCATCGAGGGCGAGGCGGGCACCGGCAAGGAGCTCGTCGCCGACGCGATCCACCGGCGCAGCCCGCGCAGCGGCGGGCCCTTCGTGGTGGTCGACTGCGGCGTCGTGCCGCGCGACCGCATCGAGGGCGAGCTCTTCGGCCACGCGAAGTCGGCGACGGTGCCCGAGTCGCAGGGCGCGATCCGCTCGGCCGAGGGCGGGATGCTCGTGCTCGGCGAGGTGGGCGAGCTCTCCATCGAGGCGCAGGCCAAGCTGCTGCGGGTGCTCGAGGCGCGCGAGGTGCGCTCGCTCGGGGCCGGCGCCGCGGTGCCGGTCGAGCTGCGCGTGGTCGCGACGACGAGCCGCAACCTCCAGCGCGAGATCAAGGACGGGCGCTTCCGGCAGGACCTCTACTACCGGCTCTCGTCGGTGGTGGTGAAGCTCCCGCCGCTGCGCTCGCGGCTGCAGGACGTCCCCCTGCTGGTCGAGACGGTGCTCGAAGACCTGAGCCGCCGGCGCTCGGCGCAGGGCCTCACGGGCTACAGCCCGCTCGACCCGCGGGCGATGGAGCTCCTGCAGCACTACGACTTCCCGGGCAACGTGCGCGAGCTGCGCAACCTCGTCGAGCGCTTCGCGGTGCTCGGCCCCGACGCCTCGGTGCTCGCCCCCGGCGGCGGCGTCGCGAAGGTCGGCGGCCACGAGATCCGCACCGACCTGCCCTTCCACGACGCCAAGGAGATCTGGACCGAGATCTTCGAGAAGACCTACCTCACCGACCTGCTCAAGGTGCACCACGGCAACGTGTCGGCCGCCGCGCGCACCTCGGGCATCGACCGCCGCCACCTCCAGCGCCTGATGGTCAAGCACGACCTCCGCGAGCGCGACCGCGGCGACGAGGGCTGAACCCTCCCCCCCTTCCGGAAGGGCGA
Source organism: Myxococcaceae bacterium (assembly GCA_028287085.1). Taxonomy (GTDB): domain Bacteria; phylum Myxococcota_A; class Polyangia; order Polyangiales; genus SCUS01. The sequence continues at coordinate 2,133 of JAQBQI010000689.1, read as the reverse complement.
CCGCAGGTCGCCCCTACATCGACAGTATTGATTGGTGGGTGATGTACGGGCGACCTGCGGTCGCCCGTGGGTCCGTTGGGCTACGCCCGACCGTCAGTTGGGCTCGCCCGAGGGCGCCGCGTCGTCGTCCTCGACCGGGCCGTGCAGGAGGTGGCGCACCTCCTCGGCGACCTGGCCGCTGATCTCGTCTTCGAGCTGCTCGAGCGCGCCGCAGTTGCGCTCGACGTTGCGCTGGTAGACGAACACCCGCACGAAGGACCGCGGCCCCTCCGGCGCGGGGCCGTCGACCGGGCCGACGCCCTCGACGAGCACCGAGGTGCGCGGGTCGACGCCGTCGGCGACGACCTCCATCCCGGGCGCGTCGGCGACGAGCACCAGGGCGCCCTCGAGGGCCGCGGCGACCTCGGGCTCGAGCCCCCGCAGGGCCTTCTCGACCGTGCGGTGGAAGGCCTCCTTGTCGGGCGACCACGGCGGCGCCGGCACCCGCTGGTCGAGCTCGCGCGCCTCGAGGAAGGCCACCGTGGCGCCCTTCCAGTCGCGCAGGCGGTCGCGCGTCATGGCCAGGTAGTAGTGGCCGTCGGCGTTGTCGGGCTCGGCCTTCACGGCCTCGGTGAGCAGCGCCGTGGCGCGGTCGAACTCGCCCGCCTCGAACCACGCGCGGCCCACGAGGTAGCCCGTGAAGGGCGCCTCGTAGGGGCCCTCGGGGAGGTCGTCGAGCAGCGCGCGCGCGGCGGCGTCCTGGCCCATCGCGTGGAGCGCGTCGAACTTGAGGAGCACGGCGTCGGCGCGCTCTTCCTTCACCTCGGCGAACTCGAGCACCTCGTCGCAGAGGGCGATGGCCTCGTCGAAGCGCGCCATCGGGTGGATCAGCACCTCGGCGGCGTTGAGCATCGGGTCGACGTAGCCGTCGTCGAGCGAATAGGACTGCTTGTAATGTTCGAGGGCCTCGTCGGCGTCGCCCTCGCGCGCGGCGGCCTGGCCGAGGAGGTTGTGGGCCTCCGGGGAGTTGCGATCGATCTCGAGCGCGCGGCGGGCGCTGGTGCGCGCCCCGCGGGAGTCGCCCTGACCGAGCAGGTCCCAGCCGCGGTCGAGGTGTGCAGAAAGTCGGTCCATGGACACGGCGGGTCACCCATCGTTGGTTCGGGTCGGAATGAAATCGGGGGCGGTGAGCATGCGGACCGATCGCGCGGAGGGTCAAGCGCTCGTGACGAGCCGCGGCGCCTCCGAGCGAGACCTCCGGTCGTCGCAAAACACCTACGGACGTGGCCCCACTGGTGACCGCCGCGCCGCGGCGCTACCGTCCGCGACGTGCTCACCTGCTCGCGCGGCGTCCGTCGGGTCGTGGCTTCACTGCTCCTCTCGTACGCGCTCGGCGGGTGCGCGCACCTCATGCCCGGCGACGCGTCGCCCGAGGGCGGGTCGCGCGGCAAGCCCAGCACCGGCTGGCTCGCCCACGGCAGCCGCCTGCCCGACCGCGGCCCCGGCTTCGAGGCGCTGCGCTCCGAGGCCGAAGGGGGGCTGCACTTCGGCACCGACCGCCTCGTCGGCATGGTGCGCCGCTCGGCCCGCGCGGTGCTGCGCGACGGCGTCGCGGTGCCCCTCAAGGTGGGCGACCTCTCGGGCCTGCGCGGCGGGGTCGTCACGCGCCACCACTCGCACCGCAACGGCCGCGACGTCGACCTGCTCTACTTCGCCCGCGACGCCGCCACCGACCTGCCCGTCGTCGCCCCGGGCTTCGTGCGCTACGACCGCGCGGGCAACTCGGTCGCCAACCCCACCCCGCTGCGCTTCGACGTCGCCCGCAACTGGCGGCTCATCGAGGCCCTGCTGCAAGACCCCAGCGTCGGCGTCATCCGCGTCTTCTGCGCCGCCTGGATCAAGACCCTCGTCATCGACCACGCCCGCCGCGCGGGCGCGCCCGCGTGGCTGGTCGAGCGCGCCGACCTCGTGCTCGCGCAGCCCGGCGACAGCGCGCCCCACGACGACCACTTCCACGTGCGCGTGGCCTGCACCCCGAGCGAGCGCGTGCTCGGCTGCCAGGACGGCGGCCCGCTCTGGCCCTGGCTCGACAAGGACTGGGAGAAGGGCGACGCCGTCGCGATGGACGACGAGGCCCTGCTCGCGCTGATGGAG
>JAQBQI010000674.1 GCA_028287085.1 Myxococcaceae bacterium | reverse complement strand
CGGGTGATCGAGGCGGTGGTCAAGGCCCTCTCCCGCGGGCACCGCTACCCCGACGCCTCGATGGCGCGGGAGCTCCGCGCCCGGCTCGCCGGGGCCGCGGGCCTCGACGCCGAGAGCTGCGTGCTCGGCGCCGGGTCGAGCGAGGTCATCGACCTCCTGGTGCGCGCCTTCGTGGCGCCCGGCGAGGAGGTCGTCGTCGCGGTGCCCACCTTCTCGATGTACGAGGCGCGCACCCGCCTCGCGGGCGGCGTGCCGGTGCTCGTGCCCATGCGCGACGACCTCGAGCTCGACGCCTCGGCGGTCATGCGGGCGGTGACCGAGCGCACGAAGCTGGTGTTCCTGTGCTCGCCCAACAACCCGACGGGGCGGCGCCTCGACGAGAACACCCTGCGCCGCGTGCTGCGCCCGGGCATCCCCGTCGTGGTCGACGAGGCCTACGTGGAGTTCAGCGCGGAGAACCACTCCGTCGCCGGGATGATCGCCGCCAACCCCAACCTCATCGTCGCGCGCACCTTCTCCAAGGCCTTCGGCCTCGCGGGCCTGCGCGTCGGCTACGCCCTCGCCTGCCAGCCCGTCGCGCGCCTGCTCAACCGCGTGAAGCTCCCGTGGAACGTCTCCACCGTCGCCCTCGCCGCCGCCCTCGCGGCCCTCGACGACGCGGCCGAGTACGACCGCCAGCGCGCCCTGCTGCGCGAGGAGCGCGACGTGCTGCGCCGCGAGCTCGGCGGCCTCCCCGGCGTGTCGGTCTTCGACGGCGACGGCAACTTCCTCCTGCTCGACATCCACGACACCGGCTGGAGCGCCGAGGCCCTGGTGCAGTCGCTCCTCGCCGACGGCGTGTTCATCCGCGCGCTGGCGAGCCACCACCTGCGCCGCGGCTGGGTGCGCGTCTCGGTCGGCGCGCCCGACCACAACCGCCGCTGCATCGACTCCATGCGCCGCTCGCTCACGCGCGGCCGCAACCGCCCCGCCCTGCACTGAGCGTCGCTTGCCTCCGGGCCGCCCCCGCGCCTAGCGTCGGCGCATGCCCGGAACCGAAGTCACCCTCCCCGGCGACGCCGCGCACGGCGACCCGCCCTCCCCCGCCTACGCCAACGTCCCCAGGGGCGCCACGCGCGGGATCGTGGTCATCCACGAGATCTTCGGCCGCGCCCCCGACATCGACCGCGTGGTCGATCGCTTCGCCACGCGCGGCTACGCCGCCGTCGCGCCCGACCTCTTCCACGACGGCGCGCTGGCGTGCATCCGCAAGGTGATGACCGCGATGAACTCCGGCGAGGAGGTGGCGCCCGTGCGGCAGGCGAAGCGCGCGCGCCGGTGGCTCTGCGAGCAGGCGGGCCTCGCGGAGTCGCAGGTGGGCATCATCGGCTTCTGCTTCGGCGGCGGCTTCGCGCTCGTCGCGGGCAGCGGCTGGGCCGCCGTGTCGACCAACTACGGCGACGTCCCGAAGAGCGAGCGCATGCGCGGCATCGGGCCGGTGATCGGCTGCTACGGCGCGCGCGACCTGCCCTTCCGCAAGACGGGCGCCCTGCTCACCGAGCGCCTCGCGCAAGTGGGCGTCGTCCCGGAGGTGCACACCTTCCCCACCGCGGGCCACGCCTTCCTCACCGAGGGCGACCACCCCATCGCGAGCTTCCTGCTCGGCCCGATCCTGCACCCGGGCTACGACCCCATCGCGGCCCCGGCGGCGTGGGAGAAGATCGACGCCTTCTTCGACCGGAACCTCCCGCCGACGCCCGCCGCGTAGCCGTCCCGCGGAGTCGATCCGCTCGCTCGGGCCGCCGCCGGTCGGACGCGCGTCACTGCGCCACCACGAAGACCAGCGTGACCGCCCACGCCGCGCCCGGCGGCCGCCAGCGGACCGCCTCCACCGCCACGTCGACCCGCGGCGCGCGCAGCAGCGTGCGCGGGAACTCCACCGTCGACACGTCCGAGGTCGCGACGACCCAGCCGCGGGTCGGGCGTCCGGTCCCGTTCTGCGCGCGGTTCAGCATCGCCTGGAGCACCGGCTCGAGCCCCGCGCCCCGGCCGATCGCCCGCGACTCCTCCTTCAACCACGCCTGCACCGGAAGCATCCGCTGCGCGGGTCCGCTGCCCGCGTCCGCCCGGGCGCGGTCGAGCCGGTCGTAGACGGCGTCGACGTCTGCGGCGAGCCGGCGGTCGTCGTAGAGGTGGTACGAGGTCCAGAGCAGCGCGGCGGCGTTGCCCGGGGCGGCGGTCGGGCACACCGCCACCTGCCGCACCGTCGGGTCGAGCAGCAGCGCGCGACCGCTCGGCCGCTCGAGCGTCCACGAGAGCCAGCGGGCGTAGTCGTGGTCCTGCGCGCCCAGCACGCTCAGGAAGTCCCCGCTCTGGATGAGCCCGCCCTCGACGTCCCAGCCGGCCATCAGCCCGAGCGCGACGCTCTCCCTCCCGGCCGCGCCGTCGGGGTCCGTCGTGAGGTACCGGCCGGCGAGGCCGCAGATGGTGTCCGACTGCCGGGCCGCCACCGTGACGGGCTCCAGGCCCGCGCTCCGGCGGGCGTCGTTCACGAGCGCGCCGAGGACCTCCCGCGACCGGGCCGGGTCGGTGGTCACGTTCGCCGGGTCGGTCGCCGCCACGTCGAAGACGCGCGAGGCGTCGCGGCCCGCGCCCACCACCACGTCGAGCACGCTCTCCCCCAACAGCCGACCGGGGGCGTGGGCGAGGACCTCGATGCGCGCGACCGGGTCTTCCGGGCGCACGGGGCAGCGCAGCCGGAACAGAGGCAGGCGCACCGCCGGGTCGAGGGTGCACGGCGCCGTCTCCCAGCGCCCGCGGTTCACCCTGGCGGACGCGCTCTCGGCCGGGCCCGTGAGGCGCCCCTGCAAGGTCACGTCGCCGCGGGCGTCGGGGACGGGCGACGCGGGGTCGAGGTCGACGTGGCGCGGGATCATCGCGAAGACCAGCGCGAAATGGTCGCCCTCGCGCGCGAAGGCCCCGCCGAGATCGATCGGCACGGCGAGCTGCCGGACCGTGTCGTCGATCGTCCGCGCGACCGCGGGAATCACCTGGGGCAGCACGTCGGTGTCTCGCTGCCGGGCCGGCGTGTCGCCGCGGCTCACCCCGAGCTGGATGAAGGCCGTCGGCGCGCCGCAGCGGCCCGCGATGAAGGCCATCAGCGGACCGGCCGGGTTCGCCGCGTGTTGCAGCGCGTGGCGCGCGACCTCCCGCGCCACGCAGAGCATGGCGTCGGTCGAGCGCGCCCTGCCCTGCGATGCGGCCGCGCGCTGGCGCACCATCACGGAGAATGGGTCCGCCGCGGTCGAGTCGCCGGTGCTCAGCGTCGGCGGGAAGGGACCCGCCAGCTCCCAGCGCTCCAGCGGCGCCACGGGCTCCGCGGCGGCGCGCGCGGGGGCGGGCGTCGACGCGAGCCGGGCGAGGTCGTCGCGCGAGGGGAAGCGCTCCTGCACCGCCGTCGCGCGCAGCGTGTCGCGGGTGCCGTGACGCCTCGCCCCGCCCGCGCTCACGCAACCCACCGCCCACAGCGCCGCGAGCCCCAACGCACCGATTCGCATCACCCTCTCCTCCCGCGCCACGACGCGACGCCCCGACCGTCGCCCGGGGCACGATACACAAGTCCGCCCATCCGCCCGGCGCCTGATTCGAGCGGCCGCCACCCGCGTCCGGGTGCGACGCCCGCTGTGCCGACGGGCTGAAGCCCGCGGCAACACTGGCGAATGATGCCCGCCATCGAAAGCCCGCGAGACGCGGGCTTTCAGCGGCTCGTCGACGTCTCCATCGTTGCCGCGGGCTTCAGCCCCCTATCGTTTCTACACATTTCAGACGGCCGAGCGCCGCGGGAGACGCCGCCCACTTCGCGGTTGCGGACGGCCCG
>JAQBQI010000660.1 GCA_028287085.1 Myxococcaceae bacterium | reverse complement strand
GCGGCGGCGAGCGTCTCGGCGAGCAGCCCGACGAGCCCGGCGTCGCCCGCGGCGCCCACCACGACGGCCCGATCGGCGAGCGGCAACGACGACAGCGCACCGCGCCCGCGGCGCAGCACGGTGGGCAGCGGCAGCGGGAGCCCGAGGGAGTCGATGAGCCGCCGCGCGCGGGCGTTGCGGCCGAGTTCGAGGAGGAGGTCGCTCACGCCACCGCCGCCTTCGCGCGCCGCGCCGCGAGCTTCGCGAGCAGCCGCTCGCCCGTCGTGGTGATCTCCTCGTGCAGCGCCTTGTCGCGCAGCTCGCAGCGGTCGAGCCAGCGCTCCAGCACCGCCCGCCGCTCGGGGTGCTGGCGCGCCTGCGCCAGCAAGATCTCCGCGATCGCCTCGTCGGCCAGCAGCCGCGTGAGCCGCTCGGCGTGGAGCATCGCCAGGGCGAAGTCGCGCTTCGGGTCCCAGTCCTTCGCGAGGGCGGCCTTCCAGGTGGTCGGCGAGCTCCGCCCCAGGGTCTTCAGCTTGTCGGCCGCGGTGCGGGTGAGCAGGTGCTGCTGCGCCGAGAGCGACAACACACTCACCGCCGCGACGCGCCGCTCCAGCGGGTCAGCGGCCGAGACCACCCCCCACCGCGCCTGACCCAGCCGGCGCACGAAGGCCTGCGGGCGCTTGATGATCCCGAGCAGCGTGTCCTTCATCGCCATCAGCGACTGGATCTGGCTCGTGCCCTCGTAGATCGGCAGCACCAGGGCGTCGCGCAGGAGCTTCTCCGCGCCGTACTCCCGCGTGTACCCGACGCCGCCGTGGATCTGCACGTTGCGCCGCGCGATCTCGACGGCCTTCTCGGCCGCGAGGTACTTGAGCAGCGGGGTGTAGCGCCGCGAGGTCGCGCGGTGCTTCGGGAGGTCGAGCTTCACCCGCCCGGCCTCGGGCGAGCCCGCGGTGAAGCGGTCGAGCAGGGCCATCTTCTGCGCCATCTCCTCGTGGAAGGCCGAGGTCGCGGCGAGGGCGCGCAGCCCGAGGAGGTCGGTCTCCATCTCGTCGAGCAGGTCGGCGATCATCTCGTGCTCGGCGATGGCCTTGCCCATCGAGCGCCGGCTCTCGGCGTACTCGCGCGCCATGCGCAGGGCGCACTCCCCGAGGCCGATGCTCTCGAAGGCCACGCCCACGCGGGCGTTGTTCATCAGCACGAGCATGTACTTGAAGCCTTCGCCCCGCCGCCCGATGAGCTGCGCGGGCGCGCCGTCGAAGAGCAGCGCCGCGGTGACCGAGCCGTGGTGCCCGAGCTTCTCCTCGATGCGCTCGACGGAGACGTGACGCTGGCGGCTACCATCCGGTAGGTCGTCCCAGGCCTTGACCAGAAACATCGACAGGCCCTGGAGCCCGGCGAAGGCGTCGTCGCCCTTCGGGTCCTCGGTGCGGGCGATGACGAAGTGGTATTTGCCGTGCCCGGAGGTGATGAAGACCTTCTCGCCGGTGACGCGCCACTGGCCGTCGGGGTCCTGCGCGGCGCGGGCGCGCAGGCGGGCCATGTCGGAGCCCGCGTCGGGCTCGGTGATGTCCATGCAGCCCCAGGCGTCGCCGCGGATGATCTCCTCGATGTACCCGGCGAAGCGCGTCTCGGCGATGCGCCCGGCCGCGACGTCGAAGCGGGTGCTTCCCTCGTGGATGGAGTACGCGAGCATCGCCATCGCCATTCCCCCGTGGAAGGAGAAGTGGGTCATGGCCGAGACGTCCCCGCGCGCGACCATCTCGGCGACGAGGAAGTACAGGGTGAGCGGCGCGTTGAGCCCGCCGAGCTCGCGCGGGAGGCAGAGCCGGTGCACCTCGGCGGCCTTGAGGGCGGCGAAGAAGGCCTGCATGGCGGGGCCCTCGGTGACCTCGCCGCGGTCGAGGGTGTTGCCCTCGCGGTCGATGCGGGCGGCGCGGGGGCCGAGCTCCCTGGCGACGAGCTCGCCCATCATGGCGGCGATCTCGGCGTAGAAGCTGCGGGCCTCGGCGGGGTTCTTGAAGCCGTCGGGGGTGCGGTAGCCGTACTCGGTGACCTCGACGAGGGCGTCCCAGTCGAGGCCGCGGTCGAGGTAGTAGCGGAGGTCGTCGTTGTCCGTGAGGAAGCTCGCCATCGGGGGGGTTACCTCTTGGTAGGGCGGCGCTTCGCGGGCGCCTTCGGGGGTGGGTCGGGGGGCGCGTCGCGGGAGACGAAGAGGGCCGTGCGGGCGATGCGGTCGAGCTCGCGGTCGCTGCGGGCGCGGGCCTTCGCGGGGTCGTCGTCGAGGGCGACCGGCAGCACCGAGTTGGACACCCCCGCGACGATGACCATCTGGAGCATCTGGAGGAGGTAGGCCTCGGGGTCGAGGCCGGGGTGGTGCGTGCCGCCCGCCTGGCCGGCGCGGATGAAGTCGGCGATGGCGGCGAGCCACGGGCGCACGGCGTCGCGCAGCAGCGCGCGGATGGCGGCGGGGCGGTCGAGCATCTCGCGGAGCACGAGGCGCGCGCGGTCGGGGTCGTCGGCGAAGAACTGCCGCACGGCGCCGAAGATGGCCTCGAAGCGCCCGAGGCCCGACGGGGCGGCGAAGAGCAGGCGGGGGAGGTGGTCCTTCCAGTGGGCGAGGAAGCCGTCGAGGACGGCGTCGCGCACGTGCTCCTTGGAGGGGAAGTAGTGGAGCACCGCGGGCTTGGAGACGCCGACGGCGTCGGCGATGTCTTGCAGGGCGGTGCCGTCGAAGCCGCGCTCGGCGAAGAGGCGCGTCGCCTCGCGGACCACCGCGGGCCGCACCTCGCCCCGCCCGCCGCGCTCGTCTGCCGTCGCCATCGGGGAGACTCCCTACCAGATGGTAGGGAGGGTGGGCAAGGGGACGGGCGAGGTCTTCCGCGCTACCCTCCCGCCATGACCGTCGGCTGGAACTTCGAGCGACGCCGCGACACCTGCGCGCGCTTCCTCATCGGCGTGTGGGCGCTCGCGGCGGGGGCCGCGGGGCGCGACACTAGCCTCGAAGCCGTGCGCAGCCGGATGCGCCTCGACCCCGAGGAGGCCCTCTTCGCCGCGCGCCGCCTCCGCGACGAGGAGCTCATCGCCTTCGCGAAGGGCGGCGCCGTGAGCTCCACCGCGCGGGGCGTCGCGCGCGCGGCCGAGCTCATGGCCGCGGTGCGCGCCAAGGCCGCCC
>JAQBQI010000646.1 GCA_028287085.1 Myxococcaceae bacterium | reverse complement strand
TCGGCGGCGAGGTGGCGGGCGGCGGCGCGGGCGAGGGCCTCGGCGGCCTCGTGGTCGTAGCGCTCGCGGGCGTCGAGGGCGCGCACGCAGCGGTCGACGAGCTCGAGCGGCGCGCCGGTCGCGCCGTGGGCCAGGAGCGCCTCGTAGACGGGCGCCGTGAGGGAGCCCCCGAGGAGGGCGTCGAGGGTCGGGTCGGGCTGGGCTGCCATCATCCGTTTCTTATGGAATATCCGTTGGTTGCGGCGCGATGCGCGGCCCCGTCGGGGCGCGCCGGACACTAGCCAACCGGGCTGATGTGTCAATGGTCGGGCGGGGCCCGCCAGGGCTACGGTGCGACCCCGGCGGGCGGCGTTCAGCAAAGCTCGAAGGGCCTATCCCGTGGAGGGCGGCGGTGGGCCTATCATCCGCGGCCATGAATCCAAACTCGATCGAGAGCACGATGAAGGAGCTGCGGGTCTTTCCGCCCGACGAGGAGTTCTCCAAGCACGCGCACATCCGGTCGCTGGAGCAGTACCGCGCGCTCTACGACAAGTCGCTGCAAGACCCGGAGGCCTTCTGGTCGGAGATGGCCGACGCGCTGCACTGGTTCGCGCAGCCGCGCGAGATCCTGGTCGACGAGGCGCCGCACTCCCGCTGGTTCGTCGGCGGCACGACCAACATCGCCTACAACTGCCTCGACCGGCACCTCTCGTCGCTGCGCCGCAACAAGGCCGCCATTCTCTGGGAGGGCGAGCCGGGCGAGACCCGCACGCTGACCTACCACCAGCTGCACCGCGAGGTGTGCCGCTTCGCCAACGTGCTGCGCAAGCTCGGCGTGCGCCCCGGCGACCGCGTCGCCATCTACATGGGCATGGTGCCCGAGATCGCCGTGGCGATGCTCGCGTGCGCCCGCATCGGCGCGCCGCACATGGTGATCTTCGGCGGCTTCGCGGCCGACGCCGTGCGCGACCGCATCAACGACTCCAAGGCCTCCCTGGTGGTGACCTGCGACGGCGCGTGGCGCCGCGGTCAGGTGGTGCCGCTCAAGGCCATCGTCGACAAGGCCATCGTCGAGTGCCCGAGCGTGCGGCACACGGTGGTGTTCAAGCGCACCGGCGAGCGCGTCGACATGGAGCCCGGCCGCGACCACTACTGGCAGGAGGTCATCGAGGCGGTCAGCGCGAACTCCACCCCGCTGCCGGTGGAGAGCGAGCACCCGCTGTTCATCCTCTACACCTCGGGCACCACCGGTAAGCCCAAGGGCATCGTGCACACGACCGGCGGCTACATGGTCGGCACGCACGTCACGAGCAAGTACGTCTTCGACCTGCGCGAGAACGACACCTACTTCTGCACCGCCGACGTCGGCTGGATCACCGGGCACTCGTACGTCGTCTACGGCCCGCTGCTCAACGGCGCGACGATCCTCATGTACGAGGGCGCGCCCAACTTCCCCGACCAGGGGCGGCTCTGGCAGCTCTGCGAGCGCTACGGCGTCACGATCTTCTACACGGCGCCGACGGCCATCCGCGCCTTCATGCGCTGGGGCGAGCAGTGGCCGATGAAGGCCGACCTCTCGTGCCTGCGCCTGCTCGGCAGCGTCGGCGAGCCGATCAACCCCGAGGCGTGGATGTGGTACCAGCGCGTCATCGGCAACGCCCGCTGCCCGGTGGTGGACACGTGGTGGCAGACCGAGACGGGCGCCATCATGATCTCGCCGCTGCCCGGGGCGATCCCGACCAAGCCGGGGAGCGCGACGCTGCCCTTCTTCGGCATCGACGCCGACGTGGTGCGCAAGGACGGCACCCGCTGCGCCCCCAACGAGGGCGGCTTCCTGGTGATCAAGCGCCCGTGGCCCTCGATGGCGCGCACCATCTACGGCGACGACGAGCGCTTCCGGCGGCAGTACTTCACGGAGATCCCCGGGGTGTACTTCACCGGCGACGGCGCGCGCCGCGACGAGGACGGCTACTTCTGGCTGATGGGCCGCGTCGACGACGTGCTCAACGTCTCGGGCCACCGGCTCGGCACGGCCGAGATCGAGAGCGCCCTCGTGGGCCACCGCGCCGTGGCCGAGGCCGCGGTGGTGGGCCGCCCCGACGAGCTCAAGGGCCAGGGGCTCGTGTGCTTCGTCACGCTGCGCCCGGGCTTCGCCGCCACCAACGAGCTGAAGCAGGTGCTCGCCGACCACGTGGGCTCGGAGATCGGCCGCTTCGCGCGCCCCGACGTCGTGCGCTTTGCCGACGCGCTGCCCAAGACCCGCAGCGGCAAGATCATGCGCCGCCTGCTCAAGGAGATCGCCGGCGGCGGCGAGGCCAAGGGCGACACCACCACGCTCGAAGACCTCTCCGTGCTCGCCGCCCTGCGCGCCACCGACGAGGACTGACCCGTCCGCGGCGTCAGAAATCGCCGCGCGCGTGAATGGCGACGGCGAGATCGCAACCACTCTCGGGCCATGCACTCCACCCCTCGACGGTTCGCCCTCGCCCTCAGCCTGCTCGGGGCCTGTTCGGAGCCCGGTACGGCCCCGCCCGACGACGCGGCGGCGCGGTCCTCCGCGACCCTCACGGTGGGGGCGGCGGGCGGCTCCGTCGTCCTCGGCGGCGCGCTGCTCACGGTGCCCGCCGGCGCCCTCGCTCAGCCGACGACCATCACCGTCACGCGCACCGAGCTCGCGGCGCCGGCCGGGTACGTCCTCGCGTCGGCGCGGTACCGGTTCGAGCCCGCGGGCCTGACCTTCGCGCGGCCCGCCCAGGTGATCCTGCCGCTCACCGGCAGCGCCGCCGCCCCGGCGATCTACTGGTCGCGCGCGGGGGACGCCGGGTACGAGCGCCTCGCGACGACCCTCACCGCGACGGCCGCGAGCGCCCAGGTGACCCACTTCAGCGAAGGCTTCGCGGGCACCGAGCTCGCCGACGGCGGAAGTTCCGACGCCGCCGTACCGATGGACACTGCCCCCGACGCGTCCGCCGCGCTCGACGCCGCGGACGTCGTCGATGTGCCGGTCATCCCCGACTCACCCGTCGTTCTCGACGTGCCAGTGATCCCCGACGTGCCCTTCGTGGCCGACGCGCCCACGGCGACCCTGATCGCGCCGCGCCCGCTGGCGCCGCTCTCGATGGCCGCGGTCACGACGGCGCGCCCGACGCTCCGCTGGGCGCCGGCGGCGTCGACCGACGGGGCCCGCGTGCAGATCTGCCGCGACCGCGCCTGCGCGACCGTCGAGCGCACCTTCGACGCCACGGGCAGCGCCGCGGCCGTGCCGGGTGACCTCCCGCCCGGCGTGCATTTCTGGAGCCTGCGCGCGCGGCAGGGCGCCACGCTGGGCCTCGCGTCGTCGCCGGTGTGGTCCTTCGTGGTGGGGCACCGGTCGGCCGCGATCGACACGACGACCACCACCAGCGCCGACTTCGACGGCGACGGCTACGCGGACTTCGTCGTGGGCGCGCCCCGCACCGACAGCATCGCGGGGCGGGTCTACGTCTTCGCGGGCGCGAGCGCGACGACGGCGAGTCCGGCGCCGCGCACCACCATCCCCGGACCCGACGGGCGGCAGTACGGCTTCGGCAGCGTGCTCGTCCCGGCCGGCGACGTGAACGGCGACGGCTACGGCGACCTCGTCGTGGCGACCTCCGAGGGCGTGGCCGGGGTGCCCAACCGCATCTACGTCTTCCACGGCGCGAGCGGCGGCCTGCCGACCGCGCCGACCACCCGCATCGACCTGCCCACCCCCGCGATCGCGCAGAGCAACGGCAACGTGCTCGCCGCCGCGGGCGACGTGAACGGCGACGGCTACGCCGACCTGGTCGTGGGCTCGACGCCGACCGTCGTCACCGCCGCCGCGACCCGCGCCTACGTCTACCTCGGGAGCGCCGCCGGCCTGCCGACCGCCGCGTCGCAGACCCTGACCTCGCCCGACGCCACGGCGCACTTCGGCGCGGGCGTCGCCGGGGTGGGCGACCTCAACGGCGACGGCCGCGCCGACGTCGTCGTCACGGCGCCGCACGTCTTCACCGCCGCGCCCGGCGACGTCGGGCAGAACCACGCCTTCGTCTACTTCGGCGCCGCCGCGGGCCTGCCGTCGAGCCCGAGCGCCGACCTCATCGCGTCGGCCGGGCGCGACGAGGCCGTCGAACTGGCGGTCGCGCCCCTCGGCGACGTCGACGGCGACGGCCGGGCCGACTTCGCCGTCACCGGGACCCCGGGCGCGGCCAGCAGCCGCACGGTGCACGTCTTCGTGGGCGGGGCGACGCTCGCGACCGCCCCGGCGCGCTCGTACGCCTTCGACAGCGCCATCACGCCCCCCGTCGCCGCGGGCGACGTGAACGGCGACGGGTACGCCGACATGCTCGTCGGGGTCCCGCGCTACGCGACCTCGCCGACGGACCTCGCGGTCGGCCGCGCGCTGCTCTACCTCGGCGGCGCCGCGGGCCTGCCCGCCGACCCGGGCCTCACGATCGCGAGCCCCGTCGCGGTCCGGGGCACCTACTTCGGCATCACCGCGGCGGGCTTCGGCGACGGCAACGGCGACGGCTTCGCCGACCTCGTGATCGGCTCGGTGGAGTCCGACAGCATCGGCCGCGTCTCGGTGTTCCGCGGCGGCGCCGCCGGCCTCGTTGTCACGCCCGCCTTCGAGCGCCGCGGCATCGACGCGGTCAACACCTTCTTCGGCCGCTTCGTGGCCGTCCGCGCCCTGCTCCGGTCGACGCTGCGCTCGTAGCCCGCGCCGAGACCCCCCCGCCGCTTCGTCGCTCCGCCTTCCGCTCCCATCGCCCGCCGCCCACCCAACACCCCGAACACCCCCGTCACGAGTCGCTTGACACCCGAGCGGCAGTCGGCGATATCCGTCTCGCCATCTTGATAATCGTTCGCATAATCACTCGCGATTCACTGCGGCTGGGGGGCGTCGGATGACCATCTCTTCCCTTGTTTTCTCGGAGTTTCTGACGGCGCTGGGGCGACCGGTGACGGCGCTGCTCGACCCGGGCGAGCGGGTCTTCGGCCCCTACCTCCTGGCCTCAGCGGGGGTGGGCCTCGCCGTGCTCGCGGCCCGCGGCGTGGGCGTGGGCAGGGCCGCGCGGGCGTTGTTCTCGCGCGACCTGTGGCTGCACCCCTCGGCCCTCGCCGACTACCGGCTCCTCGCGGCGCGGGCGCTGCTGCGGGCGCTCCTCGCGGGCGTGCGCGGCGTGTCGATGCTCGCCGTCGCGGCCATGGTGCTGGGCTGGCTGCGTCACCACGTCGGGGCGCCCGCGCTGCGAGACGCGCCGGTGCTGGCCGCCGCGGTCTACACGCTGGCGGCCTTCGTCGCCGAGGACGCCGCGCGCTTCTACGCGCACCGCGCGATGCACCGCAGCGCGCTGCTGTGGGAGTTCCACAAGGTGCACCACTCGGCCGAGGTGCTCACGCCGCTGACGCTCTACCGCACGCACCCGGTCGAGGCCGGGCTCAACGGCGCGGTCAACGTCGCCGTGGTGGGCGCCGTCACGGGCCTCTGCGCGTGGGTCTTCGGCCCGTCGCTGCGCGCCTGGGAGCTGCTCGGCGTCGACGCCCTCGGCCTCGCCTGGACCCTCGCGGGCGCCAACCTCCGCCACTCGCACGTGTGGCTCTCCTACGGCGCGCGCGTCGAGCGCTGGCTGCTGAGCCCCGCGCAGCACCAGGTGCACCACAGCAGCGATCCTCGCCACGCCGACCGCAACTTCGGCACCGCCCTCGCGCTCTGGGACCGCCTCGGCGGCACGCTCCTCGTCACCGGCCGCCGCGAGGCGCTGACCTTCGGCCTGCGCCTGGGCGAGCCCGGCCCCGCTCACACCGTCGGCTCGCTGCTGCTCTCGCCCTTCGCCGCCGTCGCCCGCCGCCTGCGCGCGGGCG
>JAQBQI010000640.1 GCA_028287085.1 Myxococcaceae bacterium | reverse complement strand
TCGGCGGCGATCCAGCCGCCGTGGTCGCGCGCGATGGAGTAGGCGACCGAGAGGCCGAGCCCGGTGCCCTCGCCGACCTCCTTGGTCGTGAAGAAGGGCTCGAAGACCCGCGCGAGGTCCTCCGTCGGGATGCCCGTGCCCTCGTCCTCGACGTCGAGGAAGTTCCATTGGCGGTCGGTCGAGCTGACGTCCGGCGGCGCCTCGACCTCGCGCTGCCCCGCCGTGATCGTGACCGCCCCCCCGCCGGGCATCGCGTGGATCGCGTTGACCGCCAGGTTGGCCAGCACCTGCTGGAGCTGCCCCGGGTCGGCCGACACCTCGCCGGCCGCGCCGCCGCGCACCTCGAAGCGCACGCCCGCCTTCTGGGCCATCGGGTGCAGCATCGCCACGGTCTTGGCCACCACCTCGCCGAGCGCCGTGGGCTGCATCGCGGGCCCCTTGCGCCGAGCGAAATCCAGCAGCTGGCGGATCAGCGCGGTCATCTTCTGGGTCTGCTCGGCGATGATCCGCGCACCCTCGGCGACCTCCTCGGCGCTGTTGTCGCCGCCGGCCATCAGCCCCGCGTGGCCGAGCACCACGTTGAGCGGCGTGCCGAGCTCGTGGGCGAGCCCCGACGCGAGCTGGCCCACCGTGCGCAGCCGGTCGGCGTGGCGCAGCTGCTCCATCGCCCGGAGCTTCTCCTGGTGGTGCGCCTCGGCCGTGCGGTCGGCCTCGCCCAGCCGGTCGCACATCGCGTTGAACTCCGTGGCGAGCTCGGCGATCTCGTCGTCCTGCTTCAAGCGCAGCGGCCCGGTGAGGTCGCCCGCGCCGACGCGCCGGGCCTTCGCGCGCAGCGCCCGCACCGGCTCGCCCACGAAGTGCGCGCCCAGCAGCGCGGTCACCAGCGCGCAGACCAGCACGGTGATGATCCCGATGCCGCTGTTGCGCACGATGCTGTCGCGCACGAAGCGGTGCTGCGGCGCGAGGGCCTCGCTCACCTCGATGACCCGCAGCGTGCCGTCGGGCGCGCGCGCCGGGAAGCAGCTGATCGACTGGTCGCGCAGCTCGAGGTTGTGCACCACGCCGCGCTCGAGCTCGGCCCGCGGCACGGTGAAGCACTCGCCGTCGGTGCGCGCGTGCACGTCGACCGAGGGGTTGGCCGAGTCGACGTCGGCGATCATCGCGTCGGCGCGGGCGGCCCCGTCCATGCGGCAGACGTCGAGCCACGCGGTGCGCAGCGAGCGCCCGACGAAGTCGTGGTCGCGCCGGGTGTCCTCGCGGAACACCGACCGCTCGCGGCTGATGCGCAGGCCGGTGTTGACGACCGTGACCGTCATGATCGCGGCGACGATGCCGAGGATCAGCTTGCGGGTGACCTTCATGGGCGCCCCGGCGCGCTAGCGGAAGATCCCGGGGCGCTCCTTGATGCCCCGGTTGAGCATGCTCTGGATGGTGCGCTTGACCACCTGGGCCTTCTCCTCGATGGCGGCGTCCTCGTCGTCGGGGTCGCCCGTGAACTCCAGCGGCTCGCCGAAGTAGATGCGGTACTTGGTCGGCAAGGGCAGGAAGCCGCCCGGCAGCAGCAGCTGCGGAATCACCGGGAAGGCGGGCATTCCGAGCAGGCGCGCGAGGCGCGTGAGGTCGGCGATGGAGACGTACTGCTCCTCGGCGCCGACGACCGCGACGGGCACGACGGGGGTGCGGGTCTGGAGCGCGAGGCGCATGAAGCCGATGCCGAACTCGGTGAGCTTGTAGCGCTGGGGGAAGGGCTTCGAGATGCCGCGCGAGCCCTCCGGGAAGACCAGGATGGCCTCCTCCTCTTCGAGCAGGCGGGAGCAGTTCTCGGGCACGCCGACGATCTGCCCGAGCCGGGGGAAGAGCACCGAGACGAAGGGCAGCGTGGCCGACCACTTCTCGACCATGCTGCGCACGAAGCGCGGCGACTTGCGGTCGAGCAGCAGCGCGCAGGCGATGGCCATCGCGTCGAGGGGGATCTGCCCGGAGTGGTTGCTGATGAGCAGCACGCGCCCGTCGGGCACGTTCTCGATGCCGTGCACCTCGGCGCGAAACCAGTCGCGGTACATCGCGCGCGCGGCCACGACGGCGTACTTGGCGACGCGCGGGTCGAAGCCGAAGGGGTCGACCCCGCCGGCCGTCTCGTGCCACGCGAGCGAGTCGATGCGGTCGCGGGCGTCGTCGCCGAGCCAGCGGTCGACCGTCGCGTCCATGCGTTGGCGGAGGGCGTCGCGGGCGCGCTCGACGAGCCCCAGCGGGCCGGCGCCCCGGCGGCGGGACCACTGCGGTGCGTAGCGTCTCACGGCGACGCTGCTCATACCCGGGGAGGCGCCGGGCGCACAAGCGCCCCGTCTCGACGGCGCGCGCGACTTGCGGCGTCCGCGCGGGCTGGCGTAGCGTCGCGGCTGGTGGCGCCGCGATGAACCAGGGCCGTGTCTCGCTGATCCCGGTGGAGGTCGTCGGCGGGAAATACCGCGTCGTCAGCCTCCTCGGGCGGGGGGGCATGGGCGAGGTCTACGAGTGCGAGAACACCTGGACCCGCCGTCGCGTCGCGCTGAAGCTGCTCAAGCCGGCCGACGACGAGGCCGGCGCCGACAGCCTCCGGCGCTTCGCCCGCGAGGCCCAGGCGGCGGCCCAGCTCCAGCACCCCAACATCGTCGACGTGCTCGACATGGGGCAGGACGAGGCGCTCAACCGGCCCTTCATCGTGCAGGAGTTCTTGCAGGGCGAAGACCTGCGGCGGGCGCTGCGGGCGGGGGGCGGGCGCCTCGGCGTCGAGCAGTGCTTCGCGGTCATCGTGCCCGTGATGGAGGCCCTCGCCTTCGCCCACGCGCGCGGCGTCATCCACCGCGACATCAAGCCCGACAACATCTTCCTCGCGCAGACCCCGAAGGGCGTCGTGCCGAAGCTCATCGACTTCGGCATCGCCAAGGTCACCGACCACGACGAGTCGATGCGCCGCACCTCCACCGGCACGATGCTCGGCACGCCCTCGTACATGTCCCCCGAGCAGGCCCGCGGCGACAGCGCCCTCGACGCGCGCTCCGACGTCTGGTCGCTCGGCGTCGTGCTCTACGAGATGCTCAGCGGCTTCAAGCCCTACACCGCGGCCAACGCCAACGTGCTCGTCGCGATGATCCTCCGCGACGACCCGACGCCGCTGCTGCACGTCTCGCCCTCGATGCCCCCGGCGCTGGCCGCCGTCGTGATGCGCGCCGTCTGCCGCGACCTCGCCCAGCGCTGGCCCTCCGTGCAGCACTTCCACGACGCCCTCCTCACCGTCGCCCGCAACGGCTGGTCCGACCAGGCCCCGCCGCCGCTCTCGGCGCCGCCCGGCGCCGCCGCGCTGCCCGACGAGCGGCCCGCCACGGTGATCCAGTTCGAGCGCTCGATGCCCGAGTCGCCCGCCGCCCACGGCAGCCGCGGGTTCTGGATCACCCTCGCGCTGCTCATCCCCGTCGCGATGGCCGGCGGCGTGTGGCTCGCGAAGCGCAACGAGGTCGACCGCTCGGCGCCGATGGCGTCGGTGCCCGTGACGGCGCGCCCGCCCGCGCCCCCCGCCGCCGTCGCAG
>JAQBQI010000638.1 GCA_028287085.1 Myxococcaceae bacterium | reverse complement strand
CGGCGGCATCGAGCACGAGGACACCTGGAACCAGAACCGCTGATCGCGGTCTGAGTCCTACGCCTTCCGCGGAGCCCCCGCGGCGCGCACCTTCACCGGTGCCGCCGATCGGGGGCTTCGCCCATTTCGGGGCGCGCGTGCGCGGGGCCCAGGCGCCGGTTTACACCGCGCGCCGCGGCGTTCTAGCCTGCGCGGAGATGCTGACCTTCAGCGATGATCCGCGCGCCGCCGAGCAGGAGATGCAGGCGATCATCTGGTACCTCACCGCGATCGGTCACCTCGACGGGGACTTCGACGAGAGCGAGCGCGAGTACGTGCGCGACCACGTCGGGCAGCTGGTGCTGCGGCGCGCGAACGCCGCCCTCGCCCACGACGCCGCCCTGCGCGCGAGCGTGGTGGACAAGTGGACGATGCACTTCCACGAGGTGGCCGAAGGGATCGCCGCGGAGGTGGGCGCGTACTTCACCGAGTCGGTCGCCGAGGGGGAGGACACCCACCAGTTCGTCACCGCGAAGCTGAAGCTGCGGTGCTTCGAACTGTTCCAGCGCTTCGACGCGCCGGGGCGGCGGCAGCTCATGACCGTGGCCGACGCGATGATCGAGGCCGATGGCGTGGTGCACCCCGCCGAGGCGGAGTTTCGCCGCGAGCTCGCGGCGCTGCTCGACGCGCCCGAAGAACTCCCCGCGCTCGACCTCGAGCCCATCACCGACGGCATGACCGTCATCGAGGCCGCCGAGGTGCGCGTCCCGAAGCAGGACGACCACCCCTTCCTGCAGTCCTTCGAGCGCGACTGGGACCGCGACCCCTCGGCCTTCGCCACGCAGGCCGTCGAAGACCTCAAGCTGATCCGCGCGGTGCACGAGCGCCTCGACGCGATGCGCGCCGCCGGCAAGGGCCGCCTCGCCGGCGTGAAGGACGTCGGCTCCTTCGCGGGCCAGGAGCCCTTCCTCGACGGCCACGTGCACGTCCTGCCGCCGAAGGCCGGCACGGAGTACGAGCTGCTCGTCATCGGCGACCTGCACGGCTGCTACTCGTGCCTCAAGGCCGCGCTGCTCCAGGCCGACTTCTTCGCCAAG
Source organism: Myxococcaceae bacterium (assembly GCA_028287085.1). Classification (GTDB taxonomy): domain Bacteria; phylum Myxococcota_A; class Polyangia; order Polyangiales; genus SCUS01. The sequence goes on along the minus strand of JAQBQI010000638.1, from coordinate 2,301 downwards.
GTCGAGGCCCACCACCGCGACCCGGTGAAGAACCCCGCGATGAAGCTCGTGCTGCTCGGCGACTACATCGACCGCGGGCGCTTCAGCTACAACGGCATCCTGCGGGCGGCGATGTCGATCTTCCTCGTCGCGCCCGACGACGTGTACCTGCTGCGCGGCAACCACGAGTACTACGTCGAACTCAACGGCCGGGTGCTCGCGCCCGTGCGGCCCGCCGAGGCCATGACCTCGCTCCAGGGCATCGCCACGCAGGAGGTCTTCGGCGCGTACATGAAGCTCTTCGAGGCGCTGCCCAACATGCTGCTCTTCGACCGCACCATCTTCGTGCACGCGGGCATCCCGAGGGACGACGCCTTCAAGGAGAAGTACGCCGACCTCTCGTCGCTCAACGACAACGACCTGCGGTTCCAGATGCTGTGGAGCGACCCGAGCACCTCCGACGTCGTGCCCGCCGAGCTGCAGAACGCCAACGCCCGCTTCCCCTTCGGGCGCAAGCAGTTCAAGCACTTCATGGGCGCCCTCGGGCTGCGCACGATGGTGCGCGGGCACGAGCGCGTCGTGGAGGGCTTCAAGAAGGTCTACGACGACAGCGACGCGATGCTGCTGAGCCTGTTCTCCGCGGGCGGCAAGACCAACGACGACCTGCCGCCGACCAGCAACTACCGCGAGGTCACCCCGATGGCCCTCACCATCCGCCACCGCAACGGCGTGAGCGAGGTGGCCCCCTTCGTCATCGACTACGCCCGCTACAACGACCCCAAGGTCAACCAGTTCTTCCAGGCCCGCCTCGCGGGCTGAGACCCCTCCCGGCCGGGGCGCGGGCCACTATGCTTGGGTCGATGCCGGTCAACGACGCACCACCCCCCGGCGCCAACCACGCGGAGATGCTCGTCGACGGGCACCACATCCTCCCGGCGCTGCTCGCCGACCTGCGCGCGGCGCGGCGCGAGATCCACGTGTCGATGTTCCTGTTCTTCCGCGACCCGGTGGGCCTCGAGATCGCGGCGGTGCTCTGCGACAAGGCCGCGGCCGGGGTCACCGTGCGCGTGCTGCTCAACCTCCAGAAGACCGCCATGGGCGACCCCTTCTCCACCGGCGAGAAGGAGATGATCGAGGAGGACCCGAACGTCGACTACGACCCCACCGAGGTCGGGCCCCTCTGCGAGCAGCTCAAGACCTCCGGGGTCGAGGTCGTCGACACCAACATCGACTACGACGCCGACCGGCCCCACCTCGACGAGCGGCTGCGCTCGGTCGCCGCGCAGATTCGCGACGTCGTCGGCGTCGACGACCTGCACATCGACCACCGCAAGCTCGTCATCGTCGACCGCCGCGTGGCCTACACCGGCGGCGCCAACATCGGCGCGCAGTACATGAACCACGCGCCCTTCGACCCCGCGGTCGACGCGCGCGCCGAGGCCGAGGCGTGGCGCGACGCCGGCTCGCGCGAGCCGTGGCGCAAGTGGCACGACTCCCTCACCCGCTTCGAGGGCCCCGTCGTCGCGGACATCAACGCCCACTTCTACGAGCGCTGGCTGCTCGACGGCGGCGACGACTTCGCCCTCGCGCCCGAGGCCCTCGCGCCCGCCGACGGACCGCCGCGCGGCATCCCCGTCGACGCCGCGACCGTGCTCGTCAACGCGCCCGACGGCGTGCCCAACCCCGTGCGCGAACTCTACCTCGCGCTCATCGCCACGGCCCAGCGCTCGATCTTCGTCGAGAACCCGTACAGCTACCACCCGGCCATCATCGCCGCGCTCGTCGCCGCCAAGACGGCGCGCCCCGAGCTCGACGTCACCGTCGTGCTCCCCGCCCTCGAGTGGAACGACAACGAGTACGCCCACGACGCGCAGCAGTTCCACTACGCGGCGCTCATCGCGTGCGGGGTCGCCGTGTACGAGTACCAGAACCACTTCACGCACCTGAAGACGGCGGTCTTCGACGAGCGCTGGTCGATCCACGGCTCGACCAACCTGAATTTCCGCAGCCTCGAGGACGACATGGACTTCGAGCTCGTCGTGCTCGTCGACGGCCCCGCCCTCGCGGCCGACGTGCTCGCCCGCGTGCGCGACGTCGACGTGACCCACGCGCGGCGCTTCACCGCCGCCGACCTCGACGGCTCGCTGGCCGGGCTGCGCATCACCACCCGCGACCCGCGCACGCTGCTGCTGCTCGAGCGGCGCGCGCTCTGAGGGGTCAGCGCACGCGGTGCCGACGGGCTGAAGCCCGCGGCAACGATGGGCACGATTGCCGAGCCGCTGAAAGCCCGCGAAGCGGGCTTTCGATGGAGGGCATCACCCG